>NZ_JBHYUG010000001.1:0-17201 GCF_042749375.1 Streptomyces sp. NPDC059477
TTCGGGTACGGACTTACGACGATGGGGGCGCCCTTCGTCAGGAAGGGTGCCCCCATCGTCGTACTAGGTGTGGTGCTGCCGTGGGCTACTCGGCGTCCTCGCTGTCGATGCCCAGGCCGGGCAGGAGGCCCGGGAGGAGCGGTGGAAGGGTGACGTCGGGTTCGGTGGTCGGGGGTTTGGTCTGGGTCGGGCTGGCGCCGCCGGTGTTCTTCGGCGGGTCCAGCAGGCCGCCGGTGCCGCCGCCGAGCAGGCCGTCGTCCTCGGTGTCGCCGGAGTCGGCGGGGCGGCTGGGGGTGCCCGTACGGGACTGGCCGCCGTCCGTCGTGCTCTGGTCGGTGCTGGGGGTGGAGGAGGACGCCTTGCCGGGGTCGGTGGAGCCGGTGGACCCGCCGGTGCCGGGGGCGCTCTCGCGGTTGCTGCCGTCCGTGCCTCCGCCGGTCTGCGCCGGGGGTTGCGGGAGCAGGGACTGGAGCGGGGCGACCTCTTGGTCTATGGCGTCGAAGACCGAGGTCACCTGCTCGCTGACGTCGCCGAGCTGGACCGGGAGCTTGTCGCGCAGGGCGCCCCAGGCCTCGCGGTGGGACTGCGAGAAGGAGGAGAGCGCCTGGATGGGGCCGAGCGAGTCGGGGTCGCGCTCGTAGACCGCGGTGAGCAGACGTTGGCCCTCGGTGGCGTCGTGGGTCATGCCGGACAGGGCGCGGCGGATCTCGCCCAGGGATTCGTGATCGAGGGGGCCACTGCGGCCCCGCTCCATCAGCCGGCGGGCCTCGCTCAGCCGGGTGGACGCCTGGTCGAGGTAGGCCTTGCCGCGCTCGTCGTCGCCGTCGGCGAGGCCGCGTTTGAAGTCCTCTATGCCGCGCTTGAGGCCGTAGAGCGAATCACCGGGGAGGGCGTCGGTGCTGGCCGCGGCGACGCCGCCGAAGGCGCCCGCCGCCACGCTGACGCTCAGGCCGCCGGCCGTGAGGCCCTTGGCGAGGCGGCTGCGCGGACGGAATTTCCCCAGCGAGGTCGCTCGGTGAGCACCCTTGCTTCTGCGGGACCTCTGCTCGGGTACCGAAGGGTCCCTTGCCACCCCTCCGGCGGTGCCCTCCTGGAGCATCGCCTCCATCGCGGCCACCAGTTGCGCCCGCTGAACGACCTTGACCTCGGGGTCCATCTCCGGTCGCGGCAGTTCGCCGAGACTCGACGCGAGGGCCAACAATCGGCCCTGCTCGGTCTGTTCGGCGGCTGCCGCGGCCGGTGGAGATCCCTCGGACGGCTCGGCCGCCGTGCCCTGGCCGGTCTGCTCCTCCAGGGCCTGGGCGAAGGCGTTCGCCCGCCGGTGCGCCGATACGTTCGCGATCACTGGCGGCACCTCCTCTCGTCATGACGGTCGACTCCCCAGGGGATCCTGAGGGTTGCACGCCCTGACCATGTGCACACGATCGAGTGATCGGCGTTGGCCGAGGCGTGACCACAGGGAGCCTGCATCCCGCACAACGAGCGGCGCGGCACTTGGGTTACGGACTGAGGATGATCGGATCGGGGAGTCAACGGACTTTCACTGACCGTGAGTTGATAGTTGCTGAACGTGTTTGAACGGCGTGGGGGGTCAGCGGGCGTCGTCGGGGAGCAATCGCGCGAGGGTGCGGACGGCTCGGTACTGGAGGGTCTTGATGGCGCCCTCGTTCTTGCCCATGACGCGGGCGGTCTCGGCGACGGACAGGCCCTGGAGGAAGCGCAGGGTCACGCATTCCTGCTGCTGGGGATTGAGCCGGCGGACGGCTTCGAGCAGGGCGGCGTTGGAGAGGGACTCCAGGACGGAGTCCTCCGGGGAGCGCTCGACCTCGTTGGCGTCGAGCATCTCGCCGGTGGTGACCTCCAGGCGGAAGCGGCTGGATTTGAAGTGGTCGGCGACCAGGTTGCGGGCGATGGTGACGAGCCAGGCGCCGAAGTCGC
Organism: Streptomyces sp. NPDC059477; assembly: GCF_042749375.1. Classification (NCBI taxonomy): domain Bacteria; kingdom Bacillati; phylum Actinomycetota; class Actinomycetes; order Kitasatosporales; family Streptomycetaceae; genus Streptomyces; species Streptomyces sp. NPDC059477. The sequence goes on from NZ_JBHYUG010000001.1 coordinate 1,939, forward strand.
GGCCCTGCCAGGTGAACGTGCCGATGCGGCGCAGGGCACGCAGAAAGGTCTCGCTCGTGAGGTCTTCCGCGGTCGCCTTTCCGCCGACGCGGTAGTAGATGTAGCGGTAGACCGTGTCGCTGTACTGGTCGTAGAGGCGGCCGAAGGCTTCGGCCTCGCCGGCCTGGGCGCGCTCCACGAGATCCATCATTCGGGCGCTGTCGCTGTCGGCCGCGGGACGGCGGGCGGTGGCGGTCGCGGGGGCGGCGCCGGTCGTGCGGGACCGTCTGCCGACCGCGGCGGTGCCCTCGGCCAGTGCGTAGCACGGGCCTACGGGCGCGGTGGCGGAGGCGAGCGCGGGGATGGCGTACGCGGTGGGGACGAGGTCGCGCAGCAGTTCTTGGACCGTTGCGCGCAGCGTAGCCAGGCCCGAGGCGTCAACCCCGACGTGTGGGTACACGGGACTCCCAGAGGCAGAGCTTCCATCACGTGCAGTGCGGGACCGTTCACCCGTCGTAGCGACGGAGGGGTACCGGTTTGCGTCTGAGGAGAATAACGCTTCGTGCAGGTGCTGCTACACCCAGTTGCTCAAATCATCGATTACGTCGCTTCTGTAACCGGTTGACGGTCGATCAAGTGCCTGATGTTGAGCGATTGTTGATCGAATTGGGTTGGGTTGGGGGTGGAAGTGGGGCGTGTTGTGGCGGTGTGCGGACAACACGGGTGGTCAGGGGGTTTTGCGGGCACGGTGCGATGATTGGCCGGTTTTGGATATGGGGGGCATTGGAGTGAGGGGGGATGGTCGGGTGTGTCGGTGATTGTGCGGTGAGCGGTCATGTGGTGCGGGTCGGGGGGCACCCGCGCTTGGGGGAGGCACGACTGCCCGCAGCCACGACGGCGGGCGGGGGATCCTTCAGCGGCGTTTTCTGTGGAGGGCGATCGCTGCCGCGGTGCCGCCTGCCACCGCGCCCACTCCCGCCGCCGCCGGGATGCCGACCTTCGCTGCCTTGCGGCCGGTGCGGTAGTCGCGGAGGCGCCAGTCGAGGGTGCGGGCGTGTTTGCGGAGCTTGCTGTCGGGGTTGATGGCGTAGGGGTGGCCGACCAGGGACAGCATGGGGATGTCGTTGTGGGAGTCGCTGTAGGCCGCGCAGCGGGTCAGGTCCAGGTGCTGGGCCGCCGCCAGGGCGCGTACCGCCTCCGCCTTCGCCGGGCCGTGCAGGGGTTCGCCCACCAGTTTGCCGGTGTAGACGCCGTCGACGGACTCGGCGACCGTGCCCAGGGCGCCCGTCAGGCCCAGGCGGCGGGCGATGACCGTGGCGATCTCCACGGGGGCCGCGGTGACCAGCCAGACGCGCTGGCCGGCGTCCAGGTGGGCCTGGGCCAGGGCGCGGGTGCCGGGCCAGATGCGCTCGGCCATGTACTCGTCGTAGATCTCCTCGCCGATCGACATCAGCTCGGCGACCCGGTGGCCCTTGACGATGGACAGGGCGGACTCGCGGACGTCCTGCATGTGCTCCGGGTCCTCGAAACCGGCCAGCCGGAACCACGTCTGCTGCCAGGCGAACTTCAGCAGGTCGCCGGTCTCGAAGAACTTCCGCTTGTACAGGCCGCGCCCGTAGTGGAACAGCGCGGCGCCCTGCATGACGGTGTTGTCCAGGTCGAAGAAGGCGGCGGCTTTCGTGTCGCCGGGTACCGGGAACTCCGACTCCGGCGCCTGCTCCTCGTCGGGGACCTCGGGCTCGGTGCTCTTGCGCGCGGCCTCGGCCGAAGCCTCGCCTGCCAACACGCTCCGCGCCGTGGCGGGGCGCCTACGGGGGGTGAGCCATCGGAGAGCGGCCATGTCCGTGAGCATAGCCATTCTGTTCGGTGGTTCCGGAGTCGGGAGGTTTGCGGGGTGTGAACTCTCCGCATCTGTGACGTAAAGGGGGCGGCGGGCCGCGCTCGCGCGGGGGCGGCGGGACAATGGCGTCATGAGTCCCCTCTTTCGGCGGAAGGATCCCGCCCCGCACGCGCGCCTCGTCACCCTCGTCGGCAAGCCCGGATGCCATCTGTGCGACGACGCCCGGGCGGTGGTCGAGAAGGTCTGCGGGGAGGTGGGAGTGGTGTGGGAGGAGCGGGACATCACGGGTGACCAGGCCCTGTACGACCAGTACTGGGAGCAGATTCCGGTCGTGCTCGTCGACGGAGCGCAGCACACGTTCTGGCGGGTGGACGCGGATCGGCTGCGGAAAGCACTGACCGGCGGGTCCGGCCTATCCGGCTGATCCGACCGATCCGGCCAGTCCGGGCCGGTCTGAGTAGTCTGAAAATCGCTTAGGATCGATGGTGAATCGGTCTCGGGGGCGTTGATCGTAGAGGAGAGTGTGCGATTTGCCCCCCAGAGTCATGGGTCGGTGGTTCTTGTGCGCCGGTTCCCTGGGTAGTCGCCGGGAGTGCGTGACCCCGGTCACGTTCGCCGGGCAAATCGGACACCATCTTTGTGCACGCGTTCACAAAGACATAGCCTGCTGTCGACGGGGCGGTCCGAGGACACCGGAGACACACGCCCGCCCGCAGCCCCGCTCTACCCGCAGGAGCACCGTGGCAACTGGCCGAACTCACCGACCGGCGACCCGTAGCCGAGGGATTCCCGAGGCCACCGTCGCCCGGCTTCCGCTGTACCTCCGCGCCCTCACCGCGCTCTCCGAGCGTTCGGTGCCCACCGTCTCATCCGAGGAACTCGCGGCTGCGGCGGGGGTCAACTCCGCGAAGCTGCGCAAGGACTTCTCGTATCTGGGTTCCTACGGGACGCGTGGTGTGGGCTACGACGTCGAGTATCTCGTCTACCAGATCTCCCGTGAGCTGGGGCTGACCCAGGACTGGCCGGTTGTGATCGTCGGTATCGGTAATCTCGGCGCCGCGCTCGCCAACTACGGGGGGTTCGCCTCGCGCGGCTTCCGGGTGGCCTCGCTGATCGACGCCGACCCCGCGCTCACCGGCCGGACCGTCGCCGGGATCCCGGTGCGGCACGCGGACGACCTGGAGCAGATCATCCAGGACAACGGCGTGTCGATCGGTGTGATCGCGACCCCCGCGGGCGCCGCCCAGCAGGTCTGCGAGCGGCTGGTGGCCGCCGGGGTCACCTCCATCCTGAACTTCGCGCCGACCGTGCTGAACGTGCCGGACGGCGTGGACGTGCGCAAGGTCGACCTCTCCATCGAGTTGCAGATCCTCGCCTTCCACGAGCAGCGCAAGGCCGGTGAGGAGCACGCCGCCGCCGAGGCCGCCGCCGTACCCGCCGCTGCCGGGGCGAAGGAGTCCGCCGACCAGGGGCCCGACGGGGACGTACCCGCCGTGATGCCGGCATGAGTCTGCTCGTCGTCGGGCTGAGCCACCGCAGCGCCCCGGTCAGCGTCCTGGAGCGGGCCGCGCTGGGCGTGGACGCCCGGATCAAGCTGGCGCAGGACACGGTCGCCGCCGAGCCGGCCACCGAGGCCGCGGTGCTGGCCACCTGCAACCGCATCGAGCTGTACGCGGACGTCGACAAGTTCCACGCGGGCGTCGCCGAGCTGTCCACGCTGCTCGCCCAGCACAGCGGGGTCGGCCTGGAGGAACTCACTCCCTATCTCTATGTGCACTACGAGGACCGGGCCGTCCACCATCTGTTCTCGGTGGCCTGCGGCCTCGACTCCATGGTGATAGGCGAGGGGCAGATCCTCGGCCAGATCAAGGACGCGCTGGCGACCGCCCAGGAGCTGCACACCGCCGGGCGGCTGCTGAACGACCTGTTCCAGCAGTCCCTGCGGGTCGGCAAGCGCGCCCACTCCGAGACCGGCATCGACCGGGCCGGGCAGTCCCTGGTCAGCTTCGGGCTCCAGCAGCTCGCGGCGGGCGCGGACACCGACGGCTGGGCGCGCGGCAAAAGGGCCCTGGTGATCGGCGCGGGCTCGATGTCCTCGCTGGCCGCGGCCACCCTCGCGCGGGCCGGTGTCACCGAGGTCGTGATCGCCAACCGCACCGCCGAGCGCGCCGAGCGGCTGGCCGAGATACTGCACCGGAGCGACGACACGGACGTGGCGGCCCGCGCGGTACCGATGGACGCGGTGCCGGACGAGCTGACACGTGCCGACATCGCCGTCTCCTGTACCGGCGCGACCGGGCTCGTGCTCACCGCCGACCTGATCGCCGACGCCGTGCAGGGCCGTACGGGTGAGCCCGCCGTGGAGATCGACCCCGGCGCGGAGCCCCGTACGGTCGCGACCGCGGGGTTGCCGGCCACCTCTGTGGGGACCGAGGACGGGTGTCCGCTGGATCTGGCCGCCGTGCAGCCCGGGTTCTCCGTCATGGGTGAGGCCGCCGTCGCCGGGATGGACGCGGCGACGCTGGAGCAGCACGCCAACTGGGCCGCGGGCGGGGCCGCCGTCGAGCGGCGCGAGGCCGGGCGGCGCGGGGCCGACGCCCAGCTGATCACCGCGCTGGCCGCGACCGCCGCCACCGCCGGGCGGGTCCCCGAGCACCGCAAGCCGGAGCCGGTCGCCGAGGCGCCGCGCCCCGAGCCGGTGCTGTTCCTGCTCGACCTCGCCATGCCGCGGGACATCGACGCCGCCGTGCACCGGCTCGCCGGGGTGCGGCTGGTCGACATCGAGTCGCTCGCCGGGGCCTCCGCCGACGCGCCGATGGCCGCCGATGTCGACCTGGTGCGGGCCATCGTCACCGCCGAGGTCGCCGCGTTCGGCGCCGCCCAGCGGGCCGCCCACATCACCCCGACCGTGGTGGCCCTGCGGAGCATGGCCGCCGATGTCGTCACGCAGGAGATCGCCCGGCTGGAAGGCCGGCTGCCCGCGCTCGACGACCGGCACCGCGCCGAGATCACCCAGACCGTGCGGCGCGTCGTCGACAAGCTGCTGCACGCGCCGACCGTACGGGTCAAGCAGCTCGCGGCCGAACCCGGCGGCGCCGGGTACGCGGACGCGCTGCGCACCCTGTTCGACCTCGACCCCGAGACGGTCGCCGCCGTCTCCCGGGCCGAGAACAGCACGGAAGCCGAGGACCGACGGGTATGAGTGACAAGGCACTGAGACTGGGGACGCGGCGCAGCAAGCTCGCCATGGCCCAGTCGGGACTGGTGGCCGACGCCGTGCGCCGGGTGACCGGACGGCCGGTGGAACTCGTCGCGATCACCACGTACGGCGACACCTCCCGGGAGCAGCTCGCGCAGATCGGCGGCACCGGGGTGTTCGTCACCGCGCTGCGCGACGCGCTGGTGCGCGGCGAGGTCGATTTCGCCGTTCATTCGCTCAAGGACCTGCCGACCGCGCAGCCGGCCGGGCTGGCGCTGGCCGCCGTACCGCCGCGTGAGGACCCGCGCGATGTCATCGTCGCCCGGGATGCCCTGAAATTCACCGACCTGCCCGCCGCCTCCCCCACGGGGGTCGCCCGGATCGGGACCGGCTCGTCGCGCCGCATGGCGCAGCTGAACGCGTACGCGCGCGGCCATGGGCTGGACATCGAGATGGTGCCGATACGCGGAAACGTCGACACCCGCATCCGATACGTGCAGGATGGGGAACTCGACGCCGTCGTCCTCGCCGCCGCCGGGCTCAACCGGATGGGCCGGGGCGACGAGGTGACCGACTTCCTGTCGGTCGACACGATTTTGCCCGCCCCCGGCCAGGGGGCACTGGCGATCGAATGCACCGCGGACAACGCGGAGCTGATCGCCGCGCTCGGTGAGCTCGACGACCCGTTCACGCGGGCCGCCGTGACCGCCGAACGGTCCCTGCTCGCCGCCCTGGAGGCCGGCTGCTCCGCCCCCGTGGGCGCGCTGGCCGACCTTCTGGGCGGCGGGCAGATTGTCAAGGAAATGCGCCTGCGGGGCGTCGTCGGCACGACCGACGGCACCCGGATGGTGCAGCTGTCCACCACCGGTCCCGTGCCCGAGACGTACGAGGGCGCAGTGGCTCTCGGCCGCGAACTCGCCGCCGAGATGCTCGCCCAGGGCGCGGCCGGTCTGATGGGGGAGCGAGCACAGTGAGCCCCACCACCCTTCCCGCCGGTCCGGAACACGGGCACGTCACCTTCCTGGGTGCCGGACCCGGAGATCCGGGACTGCTTACCTTGCGCGCCGTGGAGGCGCTGGGCCACGCGGATGTGCTGGTCGCCGAGCATGAGGTGCTCGACGTCGTGCGCGTCCACGCGAGACCGGGCGTCGCCGTCGTGAACACGGACACGGATCCCTCCGGGGGCTCCGATCCGGGCACGGGCGCGCCTCAGCTCACGGTGGTTGACGGTGCGTCAACTACCGCCCGGGGCCCCGCTGAGCGGGATGCCGCACATCTTGTCATGCAGGCAGCGCGGGGCGGCAGGCGGGTGGTGCGTGCGGTGTCCGGGGACCCCGGGCTCGACACGTACGCCGCCGCCGAGATGCTCGCCTGCGTCGCCGCCGGGGTGCCCTTCGAGGTGGTGCCCGGGATCGCCGCCGCCGTCGGGGTGCCCGCCTACGCCGGGGTCCCGCTGCGGGACGCGGAGGGGGCGGACGTCCGGTTCGTGGACGCCCGTACCGCCTCCGACCGGTGCTGGACCGAGGTCGGCGCGTCGGACGGGACGGTCGTCGTGTCCACCTCGCTGGACTCGGTCGCCGCGGCGGCCGGTGAGCTGGTGTCGGCCGGCCGCAAGCCGGACACCCCGATCACCGTCACCGTCGGCGGGACCACGACCCGTCAGCGCACCTGGACCGCGACGCTCGGCACGATCGCGCAGACGCTGAAGCAGGCCAAGGTGCTGCCCTCGCCCGAGGGCGGGCGGCCGGTGATAGCCGTGGTCGGGGAGCGCAGTGCCGCCGCCCAGCGTGAACAGCTGTCGTGGTTCGAGTCCAAGGCGCTGTTCGGGTGGCGGGTGCTGGTGCCGCGGACCAAGGAACAGGCCGCGTCGCTCTCCGACCAACTGCGGTCGTACGGCGCCGTACCGCACGAGGTGCCGACCATCGCCGTCGAGCCGCCGCGCACGCCCCAGCAGATGGAGCGGGCCGTGAAGGGGCTGGTGACCGGGCGGTACGAGTGGATCGCCTTCACGTCCGTCAACGCGGTCAAGGCGGTGCGGGAGAAGTTCGAGGAGTACGGGCTCGATGCCCGTGCCTTCGCCGGGATCAAGGTCGCGGCGGTGGGGGAGCAGACGGCGAAGGCGCTGATCGCCTTCGGTGTGAAGCCTGATCTGGTGCCCAGTGGGGAGCAGTCGGCTGCGGGGTTGCTGGATGACTGGCCGCCGTACGATCCCGTGTTCGATCCGATCGACCGGGTGTTTCTGCCGCGGGCCGATATCGCCACGGAGACGCTGGTCGCCGGGTTGATCGAGCTGGGGTGGGAGGTGGATGACGTCACCGCGTACCGGACCGTGCGGGCGTCGCCGCCGCCGGCCGAGACGCGGGAGGCGATCAAGGGGGGTGGGTTCGACGCGGTGCTGTTCACCTCGTCCTCCACGGTGCGGAATCTGGTGGGGATCGCCGGGAAGCCGCACAACGTGACGGTGATCGCGTGTATCGGGCCGGCTACCGCCAAGACGGCCGAGGAGCATGGGCTCCGGGTGGATGTGATGGCTCCTGAGCCGTCTGTGCACAGGCTCGCGGAGGCGTTGGCCGAGTTTGGGACGCGGCGGCGGGCTGCGGCTGTTGAGGCGGGGGAGGCGGTTACTCGGCCCAGTGAGCGGAGGCCGGGGGCGCGGAGGCGTCGGTCTACGACGTGAGGTCTACGACGTAGGGCGTGGGGCGGGTTGCTTTGCGCGGGGGCGTTGGCAGGTGGCCGGTGCTGCTGTGCGGGGCGGGGGGTTTCGCTCGCCCGCGCTTGCGGGGTGCCTCCCGACTGCCCGCAGCCAAGGAGGGGAGGGCGACTGCCCTCGGCTGCGGGAGTAGCGTGGGGTTATGTCGACTTACGGTGTGTTTCCTGGGGGGCGGCCTCGGCGGTTGCGGGGGTCTGCTGTGATGCGGCGGATGGTGGCCGAGACTCGGTTGGATCCGGCGGACTTCATTCTGCCCGCGTTCGTGCGGGAGGGGGTGAGTGAGCCGGTGCCGATCGCGGCGATGCCCGGGGTGGTGCAGCACACGCGGGACAGTCTCAAGAAGGCCGCCGTCGAGGCCGTCGAGGCCGGGGTGTCCGGGATCATGCTCTTCGGGGTTCCGGAGGAGGGCAAGAAGGACGCCCTCGGGACGCCCGGTACCGATCCCGACGGGATTCTCCAGGTCGCGCTGCGGGACGTACGGGCCGAGGTCGGGGACGAACTGCTCGTCATGTCCGATCTCTGTCTCGACGAGACGACCGATCACGGGCACTGCGGGGTTCTCGACGCGCAGGGCCGGGTCGACAACGACGCCACCCTGGAGCGGTACGCCGAGATGGCCCAGGTCCAGGCCGACGCCGGTGCCCATGTCGTGGGGCCCAGCGGGATGATGGACGGCCAGGTCGGGGTCATCCGTGACGCCCTGGACCAGATCGGGCGCGAGGACGTGGCGATCCTCGCCTACACCGCCAAGTACTCCTCCGCCTTCTACGGGCCGTTCCGCGAGGCCGTCGCCTCCTCGCTCACCGGCGACCGCAAGACGTACCAGCAGGACCCCGCCAATGTGCGGGAGTCCCTGCGGGAGTTGGCCCTCGATCTGGCGGAGGGCGCCGACATGGTGATGGTCAAGCCCGCCGGGCCCTATCTCGACGTCCTCGCGCGGGTCGCGGACGCCGTCGATGTGCCGGTCGCCGCCTATCAGATCTCCGGCGAGTACTCGATGATCGAGGCCGCCGCCGAGAAGGGCTGGATCGACCGGGACCGGGCGATCATCGAGACGCTCATCGGCATCAAGCGGGCCGGCGCGCGGAACATCCTCACCTACTGGGCCACCGAAGTGGCCCGCAAGCTGCGCTGACCGGCCCGCCGGCGGGCGAGGGGCGGGTCAGTACAGGGCCGCCTCCACGTCCGCCTGCCAGTACGTGACCGACAGGGCGCTGTCGTAGTACACGCCCCCGGCCGGCAGCGCCGGAGTCGCCGACGGGCCGCCGTCGCTGTTCGGGGTCCTGCCCTGGAAGGCGATCGTCAGCTTCCTGCCGGTGTCGCCGCCGGTCCCGCTGCCGTCGCCCGCGCTCAGCCGGACGCCCGCGTACCCGGAACCGCCCGGCTCCAGCATCGGCACCGACTGCGGCCGGCTGTCCTCCATGGTCTGCGGCACCCACTGCATCTCGTCGAAGCGGAGCACCGGGGCGTACATCAGCGCGCAGGTCCGGGAACCGGTGTTGGTGACGGTCAGCAGGGCGTGGTTGAGGGGGCGGGGGACCTGCTGGACGGTTGTGGTGGTGTTCGAGCCGTTGCAGATGGTCAGCTCCGCCGGGGTGTCGTCCGGGGTGTCGTCCGGGGTGTTGTCCGAAGCGTCGTCCGGGGTGGCGGGGACGGTGGCGGGGGTGGCGGTTCCCGTGGCTCCGGCTGCCTCGGATCCGGTGTTCTCCTTCGTGGTCGACGGCTCCGGTGTGTTCTGGTCCTCGACCGTCGTCGACGCGCCCTCGTCGCGGGTGCCGGTGCCGTTCTCGCATGCCGTCAGGGCGAGGGCGGTGAGCGCGGCGCCGGTGGCGGCGAGCAGACGGGCGTGGCGGAACGTACGCATGGTGGTCCCCGTATCTGTGCTGTGCGGATGTTGCCGAGGCGTGGCCGCCCGGTCGGGTGACCGGGAGCGGCGTGCTTGGATGACCGGAGCTTGTGGGCTGTCCTGTCCCGGGCGCCACCGTCAGCGGGTGATCAGGGACGCTGGAACGGCCGCAACCGTCTGAGCTGGGGGAACGTCGTCCCCCTGGAACGGGGAAAGGGGACGAGGGGGATGGAGGAACGGGTGTCGGAAGGCAGCGCGGCGGGCGGGTTCGCGGCACTTCTGCGGGAGTTGAAGGAGCGCTCGGGGCTGAGTTACGGGGTGCTCGGCAAGCGGCTCCACATGAGTACGTCGACGCTGCACCGGTACTGCAACGGCGATGCCGTCCCCGTCGACTACGCGCCCGTCGAGCGTCTCGCCCGGCTCTGCAAGGCCACGCCGGAGGAACTCGTCGAGCTGCATCGGCGGTGGGTGCTGGCCGATGTGATGCGGGGGAGTGGGAAGAAGGGGGGACCTCCCGTCCAAGTCGGCTCCGGCGGGCGGGCCCCGCGGCTTCGGCGGCGTACCGTCGTGCTCGCCGGGGTGGCCGTGGCCGTTCTGCTCGGGGCCGTCGCGCTGGCCGTGGGGCTGCCCTCGGGAGGGGAAGGACAGGCGGGGGAGCCGCCCGGGGTGCCGGTCGGGGCCGCCGGGGTTTCGGGCCGTGCCTCCACCGGCGTGTCCGCCAGCCCCTCGCCCTCCGCGTCCGTCTCCCCGAGTGCGCCGTCCGTCGCGAGTGACGCGCCCCCGGCGTCGCTCTCCCCGGCGTCGCCCTCCCCGACGGCGACCGCCGATGGGGGCGGCGCGGTGGCCGATGCCGGGCCGCCGCTCACCGTGAACGTCCGACCCTACACCTGGGAAAACCCCTGCTCCCAGCACTATCTGATCGACCGGGAGCCCGCGGACGTCGGGCCGCCGCCCGTCGAGCAGGACGCGCCCGCCTGGGTGGGGGCGTACCAGGCGGTGTCGGCCGGGGAGCAGTTGGTGCGGCTGACCGTGCAGGGCACCGGCGCGGACACGGTGGTGATCGACGGGCTCCAGGTCCGGGTGGTCGGCCGGGACACACCGCTCGCCTGGAACGACTACGTGATGGGCGTCGGGTGCGGCGGGAACGTACCGGTGCGGCCCTTCAGCGTCGCCCTCGACGGGGCGCGTCCGCAGGTGGTGGCCGCGGCCGGGCAGCGGGACTTTCCGCTCAAGGTCAGCGAGTCCGACCCGGAGGTCTTCGAGATCACCGCGGACGCCTCGGCGTACGACGTGTCCTGGTATCTGGAGCTGAGCTGGTCCAGCGGGGACCGCACGGGCACGCTGCTCGTGGACGACGACGGGCGGCCGTTCCGCACGAGTGGCGGCAACGGACGGCCGGGGTACCAGTTTCCGCTCGGCGGCGAGGAATGGGTCGACGCGGTGGACGGGAGTGAGGGGGACGGCGAGGGGCCCTGAGGGCAGGGCAGGTCAGGTGGGGCGGGGCCGGGTGCGTCGGTCCGGTGTCCGGATGGCGGAAATGTCTGTGCAGGGTGCAGGCATCTTCCTAGGCTGCCCGCACTCGCCGCACCCCGCCGTCGAAGGAGCCGCCGCCTCATGACCGTCGCCGAGCCTGTCCGCGTTCCCGCCCCCGCTCCCCTCCCCCCGGCCCCTGCCGCCCCCACGCCCCCGCTCGCCGCCCGGACGCGGGCGATCGGGGGGTCCCCGGTGCGGGACATCCTCGCCGTGACCGCGCGGCCCGAGGTGATCAACTTCGCGGGTGGGCTGCCCGCGCCCGCGCTGTTCGACGTGGCAGGGATCGCGGACGCGTTCCGCGCGGTGCTCGACGAGATGCCGGGGCGTGCCCTCCAGTACGCCACCACCGAGGGCGAGCCCGTGCTACGGGCCGCGCTGGCCGCCCGGATCACCGCGCGCGGCCTCACCACCGGCGCCGACGACCTGCTCGTCACCACCGGATCGCAGCAGGCGCTGTCCCTGCTCGCCACCGCCCTCCTCGAACCCGGGGACGCCGTGCTGGTGGAGGAGCCCTGTTATCTGGCCGCCCTCCAGGCGTTCGGGTTCGCCGGGGCGCGGGTCGTCACGGTGCCCGGGGACGAGCACGGCGTCGACCCGGTGGCGCTGGAGGAACTGGTGGTGCGGGAGCGGCCCAAGCTGCTCTACACCGTGCCCACCTTCCAGAACCCCACCGGCCGTACCCTGCCCGCCGACCGCCGGGCCGCCGTCGCGGCCGTCGCCGCCCGGCGCGGGCTGTGGATCGTCGAGGACGACCCGTACGGCGAACTGCGCTTCGAGGGTGAGCGGGTGCCGTGGATCGCCTCCCGTGAGGGAGGTGCCGACCGGGTCGCGCTGCTCGGCTCCTTCTCCAAGGTCATGGCGCCGGGGCTGCGGCTCGGCTGGCTGCGCGGGCCCGCCGCCCTGCTGCGCGCCTGCGCGGTCGCCAAACAGGCGGCCGACCTGCACACCCCGACCGTCAACCAGCTCGCCGCCGCCCGCTATCTCGCCGACCGCGATCTCGACGCGCACGTGGGCAAGGTCGCCGCCGTCTACCGCGAGCGGCGGGACGCCATGCTGGCCGGGCTGCCGGACGCGCTCCCCGAGGGCTCGGTGTGGAGCAGGCCCGAGGGCGGCATGTTCCTCTGGGCGCGGCTGCCGCAGTCGTACGACACGACGGAACTGCTGCGGCGCGTGGTGGCGCACGACGTGGCCTATGTGCCGGGTGCCCCCTTCTACACCGGGGTCCCCGACCGCGCGACCCTGCGGCTGTGCTTCGTGACGCAGACGCCGGAGGAGATCGGGGAGGGGCTGCGGCGGTTGCGGGCCGGGCTCGGCCACTGAGCCGGCCAGGCTCTCCGGTGATCCGCCGCAGCCTCTTCTCGTGGCTCCCGCCTCACTTCACCGGTACGACCCTGACGCTGAACCGGTGGGTGCCGAGGGCCCCCGCGATCCCCAGGAAGAGGTACGCGTAGTGCTCCTGGCCGGCGGCGGCCGAGATGCCGCCGAGGTCCAGCTGGGACTCCTCGGGCCAGCCGAGGTCGGCGAGCAGCGCCGAGGCGATCTGTTTGGCGTCGGGGTCGTCCCCCGACAGGAACTGGGTGCTGGGGCCGGACAGCAGATCCGGGTCCACCATGACGGCCGCGTCCACCGTGGTGAACGTCTTCACCACCCGGACCTTCGGGAACGTCCGCTGGATCTCCTCGCCGAGCGATTCACCGAGGTGCGAGAGCACCCCCTCGGGGGTGAAGCCGACCGCGATGTCGATCAGCACCTTGCCGCTGAGTGAGTCCTCGCCGAGCCCGGCGAGCAGCGCGATCGACTCGGTGCCGGGAGTGGCGTTCACCAGGACCTCACCGTGGGCGGCGGCGTCCTGGACGGTCGTTGTGGGCAGAGCCAGGCCGCTGCGGGCCCCGGGGTCGCGTGAGCCGAGCCGGACGTCGTGCCCGGCGGTGATCAGACGGGGAGCGAGTGCACGGGCCACATTGCCGGTGCCGAGGATTCCAATACGCATACCGGGACGCTAGGCGCGGCCCACCCCGGCCGGTATCGGCCGGGGGGACCATCGGGGGACCGGGCGGGACCTACGTCCCCGGTCCCCCGGCCTCGGTCTTCGGACTCGGTTTCCGGTCCGGGGCTTGTGGTCCGGGGCTTGTGGTCTGTCCTACGGTCCGGGCGGGCGCCCGGGGGTCAGAGCCGGTCGGGGGTGCGGATGCCCAGCAGGGCCATGCCCCGGTGCAGGGTGCGGGCGGTGAGATCGACCAGGAACAGCCGGTTCTCCGTCTGCTCCGGGGTGTCCGCCTTCAGGACCGGGCACTGGTCGTAGAACGACGTCAGATGCGACGCCAGCTGGTACAGATACGCGGCCAGCTTGTGCGGCTCGTACGTCCGCGCCGACTCCAGGACCGTCTCCCCGAACTGGTCCAGGTGCAGGCCCAGCGCGCGCTCCGCCGGGGCCAGCGGCAGCTCCGGGTGGGCGGCGGGGCGGGCCTCGCCGGCCTTGCGGAGGATGGACCGGATCCGCGCGTACGCGTACTGGAGGTACACCGAGGTGTCGCCGTTGAGCGAGACCATCTGGTCCAGGTCGAACTTGTAGTCCCGTACGGCGGACGTGGACAGGTCGGCGTACTTCACCGCGCCGACGCCGACCCACCGGCCGTTCTCCTCGATCTCCGGCTCCGACAGGCCCACCTTCTCGGCCTTCTCCCGGACCACGGCCGTCGCCCGGTCCACCGCCTCGTCCAGCAGGTCCTCCAGCTTGACCGTCTCGCCCTCACGGGTCTTGAACGGCTTGCCGTCCTTGCCGAGGACCGTGCCGAACGCCAGCTGGTGCGCCTTGACGTCGTCGTTCAGCCAGCCGGCCCGGCGGGCGGTCTCGAAGACCATCCGGAAGTGCAGGGACTGGCGGGCGTCGACGACGTAGAGGAGCGTGTTCGCCTTGAGGTGGAAGACACGGTCGCGGATCGCGGAGAGGTCGGTGGCCGCGTAGCCGTAGCCGCCGTCCGACTTCTGGACGATCAGGGGGACCGGGTTGCCGTCCTGGCCCAAGATGTCGTCGAAGAACACGCACAGCGCGCCCTCGCTGCGGACCGCGACGCCCGACTCCTCCAGCAGGCGGCAGGTCTCGGCGAGCATGTCGTTGTACCCGGACTCGCCGACGATGTCCGGGTCCCGGACCTCCATGTCCAGCTTCTCGAAGACGGAGAAGAAGTAGATCTTCGACTCGTCCACGAACTTCTGCCAGGTCGCGAGCGTGCGCTCGTCGCCCGCCTGGAGGTCCACCACCCGGCGCCGGGCCCTGGTCTTGAACTCCTCGTCGGAGTCGAACAGCCTGCGGGCGGTCTTGTAGAGGCGGTCCAGGTTGGACATCGCCTGCTCGCCGCTGACCTCGGTGTCCCCGGTGGTTCCGGCTGCGCCGGTGGACTTGTGGTCCAGTTCGTGCGGGTGCTCGTCCAGGTACTGGATCAGCATGCCGAACTGGGTGCCCCAGTCGCCGATGTGGTGGCGGCGGATCACCTGCTCGCCGGTGAACTCCAGGAGCTGGACCACCGCGTCGCCGATCACCGCGGAGCGGAGGTGCCCGACGTGCATCTCCTTCGCCACGTTGGGCTGGGCGTAGTCGATGACGGTCGTGCCCGGGTGCGGGTCGGTGGGGACGCCGAGACGGCCCGTGTCGTCCGCGTAGCGCTCCGCGAGGGTACGGGTGATCGCCTGGTCGGCGATCGTGATGTTCAGGAAGCCGGGGCCGGAGACCTCGATGTCCTTGATCACATCGCCGGTGGTGAGGTGGGCGACGACCTGGGCCGCCAGCTCGCGGGGGTTCTGCTTCTGCTTCTTGGCCAGGGCGAGGATGCCGTTGGCCTGGAAGTCGGCTCGGTCGCTTCGGCGCAGCGAAGGGTCTCCGACGGGGGCCGGGAGGGCGGTGGTGATCGCGTCGGTGAGTTGTGCGGTGACGTTGTCGCTGAGGGAGGTGACCGAGGGCATGGAGGGGGTGCCGTTTCTCCTCGATGGGGTTGCTTAGACACGGTCAGTATTTCATGGGGGGTGTAGCGGTTTTTTGGCTGCGGGCCGGTGGGGGCTGGTCGCGCAGTTCCCCGCGCCCCTGGGGGGGTGGGGGGGGGGGGGGGCGCCCCCCCCCCCCCCCCCCCCCCCCGCGTGGAGTGTGGGGGGGGCGCGCCAC
>NZ_JBHYUG010000001.1:17211-39977 GCF_042749375.1 Streptomyces sp. NPDC059477
GGGGTGGGGGGGGTCTGTGTGTGTGGGGGGGGGGGGGGGGGGGTGTGTGAGCGCTCGCGCCCGGCGGGGGGGGGGGGGGGGGGGGGGTGGCCCGCCCACCCCCCCCCCCCGCCCCTGGGGAGAGTGGCGGCTGCGCCGCCTACCCCAGGGTGCTCTGGAAAGGCGTTTTCGTCGTTCGGGGCGTTGCTGGGAGAATGGGGGGTCGGCCGGTGACCGTACCCGGCCTCCTCTGGAGTAGAAGAAGGGCGTGCCGATCGTGGGGCAGAGCATCGAGACCGGCGACTGGGTCTCCCGGTTCGCGGATGACGTCATCGAGGAATCGGAACGTCGGGCCCCTGGCAAACCCGTTGTCGTCGCGTCGGGGCTGTCGCCCTCCGGGCCCATCCACCTGGGGAATCTGCGGGAGGTCATGACGCCGCACCTGGTGGCGGACGAGCTGCGGCGGCGGGGGTATCAGGTCCGCCATCTGATCTCCTGGGACGACTACGACCGGTACCGCAAGGTGCCCGCCGGGGTCGCCGGGGTGGACGAGAGCTGGGCCGAGCACATCGGCAAGCCGCTGACCTCGGTGCCCGCGCCGAACGGGTCCCCGTATCCGAACTGGTCCGAGCACTTCAAGGCGGCCATGGTCGACTCGCTCGCCGAGATGGGCGTGGAGTTCGACGGCATCAGCCAGACGGCGCAGTACACCTCGGGGGTCTACCGCGAGCAGATCCTGCACGCGATGCGGCACCGCGCGGACATCGACGCCATCCTCGACCAGTACCGGACCAAGCCCAAGGCCGCCAAGAAGCAGCAGTCGCAGAAGCCGCTGGACGAGGCCGAGGTGGAGGCCGCCGAGGGATCGGGCGCCGCGGCCGAGGACGACGGCTCCTCCGGCTCCGCCGGGTACTTCCCGTACAAGCCGTACTGCGGCAACTGCGGCAAGGACCTGACGACCGTCACCTCCTACGACGACGCCAGCACCGAGCTGACGTACTCCTGCGGGGCGTGCGGCTTCGCGGAGACCGTCCGGCTCAGCGAGTTCAACCGCGGCAAGCTGGTCTGGAAGGTCGACTGGCCGATGCGCTGGGCCTACGAGGGCGTCGTCTTCGAGCCCAGCGGCGTCGACCACTCCTCACCCGGCTCCAGCTTCCAGGTCGGCGGGCAGATCGTCGGGATCTTCGGCGGCGAGCAGCCCATCGGGCCGATGTACGCCTTCGTCGGGATCTCCGGCATGGCCAAGATGTCGTCCTCACGCGGCGGCGTGCCCACGCCCGCCGACGCGCTGAAGATCATGGAACCGCAGCTGCTGCGCTGGCTGTACGCCCGCCGCCGCCCCAACCAGTCCTTCAAGATCGCCTTCGACCAGGAGATCCAGCGGCTGTACGACGAGTGGGACAAGCTCGACGCCAAGGTCGCCGACGGTTCCGCCCTGCCGGGCGACGCCACCGGGCACGCGCGGGCCGTGGGCACCGCCGCCGGTGATCTGCCGCGCACCCCGCGCCCGATGCCGTACCGGACGCTCGCGTCCGTCGCCGACATCACCGCCGGGCACGCGGACCAAACCCTGCGCATCCTGTCCGAGCTGGACCCCGAGCAGCCGCTGGGCTCGCTGGACGAGGTCCGGCCGCGCTTCGACAAGGCCGAGGCGTGGATCAACACGCAGGTCCCCGCCGACCAGCGGACCATCGTGCGCGAAGAGCCCGACAGCGAACTGCTGAAGTCCCTCGACGACCGGGGCCGGGAATCCCTGCGGCTGCTGCTCGACGGGCTCGCCGGTCACTGGTCGCTCGACGGGCTGACCCATCTCGTCTACGGCGTCCCGAAGGTCCAGGCCGGATTCTCCGCCGACGCCACGCCCAAGGAACTCCCGGCCGAGATCAAGACCGCCCAGCGATCGTTCTTCGCCCTGCTCTACCACCTGCTCGTCGGCCGCGACACCGGTCCCCGGCTGCCGACGCTGCTGCTGGCGGTCGGGCAGGAGCGGGTGCGCGCGCTGCTCGGGGAGCAGGAGTAGCGTCCGGCGGTTGTGACGAGGGGGCGTCCGGTGTGTGCCGGGCGCTCCCTTCGTCGTACCGGGAGGTCGGGAAGTGCCGAGGGGCACTACGCGATGTGCTCGTCCTCCAGTTCCGCCATGTGGCGTTTCTGGAAGCGCAGGACCATGCGTTTGGCGTCCGCGTCCAGGAGGGGGACGCCGGAGGTCGTCTCCACGTCGCTGCTGAACTCGCGGGGGGTGGGGTAGCCGCTGCCGTTGCTGATCGACTGCTTGAAGATCAGGTAGAGGTCGTCCTCCGTGGGCTCGGCGGGTGCGGTGCCGCCGCCCTCGCCCAGTTCGCGGGTACGGCCGGGGCTCACCGGGATGGGGAAGGTGCCGGTGTCCTCCGGGGAGGGCGGGGGGTCCAGCGGGGGTTCCTCGAAGCGGGCCGCCTGCTCCTCGTAGCGCTGCTGTTCCTCGTACCACTCGGCGTACTGCTCGACGGGGTTGTACGTGGGGTCGTACGAACCGTTGTAGTCGACCTGTTTGGGGGCGACGAACCAGGGGTTGTGGGGGTCCGGGGCGTCCGGGCCGTCCGGGGGTTGGGGGTGCGGGGCCGTGCCCGGGGTGGCGGGGAGCCGGGTGTGCGGGGCGGGGTCCGGGGGGCTGGGCAGCTGGGCGTGTGCGGCGGGGTCCGGGGCGCTGGGGAGTTCGTGGCGCTGCTCGCTGGGAGGTGCCGCCCGCTGTGGGACGGGCGCCGCCCCGGCGGCACGACTGCCCGCAGCCATGTCGGGGGCGGGGGGGATCAGTGCCGGTTCTATTCCTGCTGCCGCCAGGCCCGCTGGGGCCGTGTCCGCCAGGGGGACGCCGTACTTGGCGAGGCGCAGCGGCATCAGGGATTCCACCGGGGCCTTGCGGCGCCAGGCCCGGCCGTAGCGGGAGCGGAGGCGGGCCTGGTAGACCAGGCGTTCCTGCTCCAGCTTGATCACCTGGTCGTAGCGGCGCAGCTCCCACAGCTTCATACGGCGCCAGAGCAGGAACGTGGGGATCGGGGAGAGCAGCCAGCGGGTGAGGCGGACGCCCTCCATGTGCTTGTCGGCCGTGATGTCCGCGATCCGGCCGATCGCGTGCCGGGCGGCCTCCACCGACACCACGAACAGGATCGGGATCACGCCGTGCATGCCCACGCCCAGCGGGTCCGGCCAGGCCGCCGCGCCGTTGAAGGCGATCGTCGCCGCCGTCAGCAGCCACGCCGTCTGGCGCAGCAGGGGGAACGGGATGCGGATCCAGGTCAGGAGCAGATCCAGGGCCAGCAGGACGCAGATGCCCGCGTCGATGCCGATCGGGAAGACGTAACTGAAGTTCCCGAAGCCCTTGTCGAGGGCCAGTTCACGGACCGCCGCGTAGGAACCCGCGAAGCCGATGCCCGCGATGATCACGGCACCGAAGACGACCACGCCTATGAGAACGCGGTGCGTCCGTGTCAGCTGAAGTGGCGCGGCCACCCGTACTCCCCTCCCACTGCTTGTCGTTGCGCGGGCAACAGAGTGGCACATGTGAGCGAAGGACGGGGTGCCGGTCTCCGGTCCGTGACTACTCCGGGACTACTCCGGCGTCAGGTCTGGGAGGAAGATGAGGTGGAGGAAGGGGAGGAAGCGGAGGAAGGGGACTTCTCTGAGGGGGAGTTGGAGGCCGAGCCGGACGGGTCGGTGCCCTCGGCGTTCGCCTTCGTCACCGATGTCACCGCCTCCTTCGCCGCCGCCTTCGCGTCCTTCAGCAGCTCGTCGGCGTCGGGGGTCTTGTCGCCCGCGAGACCGGCGCCGTTGTAGTCGAGCGTGACGACCACGTTCTCGATGCGGGCGACCACCGTCTGCTGCTTGAAGTCGCCCTCCTCCTTCTTCAGGTCGTAGCGCACGGCCGTCGCCTGCTCGCCGGTGCCGGTGAGCGGCTCCGCCTTCACGCTCTTCGCGCCCTGGACCGACTGGGCGTCCGCGACCTGCTGCTCGAAGTACTCCCGCGCGAGTTCATCGCCCGCGCCGCGCGTGATGTCCGACTCGAAGCGCAGCAGCGAGACGTTCAGCCAGCGGAACTGGGAGCCTTCGACGCCGTTGTTGTCGAGGCTGCTCCAGGAGCAGCTGGCCCGGGTCGTGATGTCGCTGGACGAGCCCTCCTTGCCCTTGCCGCCCTCCGGCACCAGGTCTTCGAGGGTCTTCTCCGTCAGTACGGCACAGGACTCGGGCAGTTGGCCGTACGCCGCCGGCTCCACGGTCGGGGACGGGCTCGCGGAGGGGGACGCGCTCCCGGACGGCTTCTGCGCGTCGTCGCCGCCGTCGTCGGAGCCGCCGGAGCAGGCCGCCGCCAGCAGCATCACGGGTACGGCCGCCGCCCCGAACAGGACCCTGGTCACCCGCCCGGCCCGCTTCTGGCTCCGGTCGGCTCGCTGTGCTCGTCGCTGCATGGGCTGCGTGGTTCCTTCACTCATGACGCTTGTGCTTCCTGCCATCGGATCGGGGTCCGAGGGGCCACGGTACGCGGTGAAGAACCGGTGTGAACCGGGTTCGGGCGCGTCGCGGGCATGGGTGTGGAACGCGTCACATGTCGTCAGCCGGACAGGGAATCCGCCAGCTGCGAGGCGAGATTCCGGGCCTTGTCCTGCATTTCCTCGCTGTCGGGGACCGTCCCGACGGTGGTCGGCTGCTCCTCGTACTCGATCGTCACGATCACGTTCGACGTGCGGAACGCCACAGTCACCTTGCGCTGCTCGCCCGTCGAACCGGAGTCGCTGAGCGCGTCGTCGACGAACGCCTCGTCCCCGAGGTCGTCGAGCGTGCGGGGCTGGAGGTCCGTGGGCGAGGAGGAAGGGGAGGGGGAGCTGTCCGACGGGGAGGACGTGGCGGATGCGGCGGCCGTGGCGGCCGTGGCGGCCGTGGAAGAGGGGGAGGGGGTCGAGGAGGGGGACGGGGAGCTGTTCGACGGGGAGGGCGGGGGGGCGCTCGACGGTTCGGGGAGGTCGGCGGCCAGTTGCTTGGCCGCGAAGAGCTGCTCGGCCTGAGTGGCGTCGCTGACCGTGGAGTCGTACGACACCACGCGCTCGAAATCGACCAGGAGATGGTCCGTCGCGGTGGCCGACTCGACCTTCCAGCGGCAGCCGACCTTGCGGTCCGTGTCGTACGTCAGGGTCGCCTCGCCCTCGTACGCCTGCTCGCGCTGCTGCTCGTCGGTGACCTCCTGGAGGCCGGGCAGCAGGGAGTCGAGGGTGTCGTCGCCGACCACGCCGCAGGGTTCGGGCAGGGTGCGGTAGCGGCCGGGCTCGGCGGCGGCGGTGGCCGTGCCGGGCTCGCCGGGGTTGGCGTTGTCGGACGCGCCGGTGTCGCCGGAGCCGCTGGTGCAGCCGGCCAGCAGGGCCGCGAGGAGTGCGGCGACGCCGGGTACGTACGCCTTCCGCTGCACGGTCAGGCTCCTCTCGACGGGGGCGGTACAGGGGGGTGACGGGGCGGGACTCCAGTGTCCCCGCTGGTTATTCGCTTGCTGCGCGGGGGTGGTCACTGGGGACAATGTGTATCGCACGCCGAGCCGTGAACGCCGGTCCGTTGTCCCTTTCCTAGACCTTGGCGCCGGTTTTGCGATCTGAGTCTTTTGTGGTTTTTCGGGGGTTGGGGGATGAAGTGTCGTATGTAGAGGTGCCGGGGGCGAAGGTTCCCATCCGGATGTGGGCCGACCCTGGGTCTGTTGAGGGCGGTGCGATGCAGCAGCTCCAGAATGTCGCGACGCTGCCCTGGATCAAGGGCCTCGCGGTGATGCCGGACGTGCACTACGGCAAGGGTGCGACGGTCGGGTCCGTGATCGCGATGCAGGGTGCGGTGTGCCCGG
The DNA here is from genome assembly GCF_042749375.1 of Streptomyces sp. NPDC059477. Lineage (NCBI taxonomy): Bacteria > Bacillati > Actinomycetota > Actinomycetes > Kitasatosporales > Streptomycetaceae > Streptomyces > Streptomyces sp. NPDC059477. The sequence continues at coordinate 23,039 of NZ_JBHYUG010000001.1, forward strand.
CGGCGGTGGGGGTCGACATCGGGTGCGGGATGTCCGCCGTGAAGACCTCCCTGACGGCCAATGACCTGCCCGGTGATCTGTCGCGGCTGCGGTCGAAGGTCGAGCAGGCGATTCCCGTGGGGCGGGGGATGCATGAGCGGGCCGTGGATCCGGGGCGGTTGCACGGGTTCGGGGCCGGGGGGTGGGCGGACTTCTGGGGGCGGTTCGATGATGTGGCCGAAGCGGTCAAATTCCGTCACGAACGGGCCGAGAAGCAGATGGGAACGCTCGGATCAGGAAATCATTTCATCGAAATATGCATAGACTCGGTCGATTCCGTGTGGCTGATGCTGCACTCCGGGTCCCGGAACATCGGCAAGGAACTCGCCGAGCACCACATCGGCGTGGCCCGGGGCCTCCCGCACAACCAGGGCCTCGTCGACCGTGACCTCGCGGTGTTCGTCGCGGACACCCCGCAGATGGGGGCCTACCGCAACGACCTGTTCTGGGCGCAGGAGTACGCCAGGTACAACCGCACGATCATGATGGCGCTCCTCAAGGACGTGATCCGCAAGGAGTTCAAGAAGGCCAAGCCGCTCTTCGAGCCGGAGATCTCCTGCCACCACAACTACGTGGCGGAGGAGCGGTACGAGGGCATGGACATGCTGGTGACCCGCAAGGGCGCGATCCGGGCCGGGTCCGGCGAGTTCGGGATCATCCCGGGCTCCATGGGCACGGGGTCGTACATCGTGAAGGGCCTCGGCAACGAGAAGTCCTTCAACTCGGCCTCGCACGGCGCCGGGCGCCGGATGAGCCGCAGCGCAGCCAAGCGGCAGTTCACGACGCGGGATCTGGAGGACCAGACGCGGGGCGTGGAGTGCCGTAAGGACTCCGGTGTCGTGGATGAGATCCCGTCCGCCTACAAGCCGATCGAGCAGGTCATCGACCAGCAGCGGGATCTGGTGCAGGTCGTGGCGAAGCTGAAGCAGGTCGTCTGTGTGAAGGGCTGATCGGGGGACCGCCGACCGTGCGCGGGCTGGCCGGTGGTCCCCCGTGTGTGCTCAGGACTCCCGGTACAGCTTCGTGTTCGAGGCCTGGGCCCTGGGGCGGACCACCAGCAGGTCGATGTTCACGTGGCTGGGGCGGGTGACCGCCCAGGTGATGGTCTCGGCCACGTCGTCGGCCGTCAGGGGCTCGGCCACGCCCTCGTAGACCTTGGCGGCGCGCTCGCTGTCGCCGCCGAAGCGGGTCAGGGCGAACTCGTCCGTCTTGACCAGGCCGGGCGCGATCTCGATGACCCGGACCGGGCGGCCGACGATCTCCAGGCGCAGGGTCTCGGCGAGGACATGGGCGCCGTGCTTGGCGGCGGCGTAGCCCGCGCCGCCCTCGTAGGTGCCGTGGCCGGCCGTGGAGGTGAGCACGACCACCGTGCCGTCGCCGCTCGCCTCCAGCCGGGGGAGCAGGGCCTGGGTGAGATGGAGGGTGCCCAGGACGTTCGTCTCGTACATCTGGCGCCAGTCGGCCGGGTCGCCGCTCTCCACCGGGTCCAGGCCCAGCGCGCCGCCCGCGTTGTTCACCAGGACGGCGATGGCCTTGAACGCGGTCGCGAACTCGTCCACGGCCGCGCGGTCGGTGACGTCCAGCGGGTAGGAGGTGGCTTCGCCGCCGGCTGCCGTGATCTCCTCCGCCAGAGCCTCGATGCGGTCCTTGCGGCGGGCCGTGAGGACCACGCGGTAGCCGGCCGCCGCCAGTTGACGGGCCGTCGCCGCGCCGATTCCGCTGCTGGCGCCGGTCACGATCGCGATGCGGGAGGGGGACATAGGTGCTCCTGGAGGAAGGCGGTGCGTGTGCGGTTCTGGCCAAGGATAGGAAGGGTGAGGGGGAGAGGAGGGAGAAGGGGATGGGGCGGTCCCGTCAGCGTCCCCTCGGCCTCCGTCAGGCTCCCTCGGCCTCCGTTGGACTCCCTCGGCCTCCGTTGGCGTTCCTCAGCCTCCGTTGCGCGGCGCCCACATGATGACGGCCATGCCCACCAGGCAGATCGCCGCGCCCGTGAGGTCCCAGCGGTCGGGGCGGTAGCCGTCCGCCACGGCGCCCCAGGCGATCGAACCGGCGACGAAGATGCCGCCGTACGCCGCCAGGATGCGGCCGAAGTGGGCGTCGGGCTGGAAGGTGGCGACGAAACCGTAGGCGCCCAGGGCCAGGACCCCGCCGGTGACCCAGAGCCAGCCGCGTTGTTCGCGGTACCCCTGCCAGACCAGCCAGGCGCCCCCGATCTCGAAGAGGGCGGCCACGACGAACAGGGCGGCTGAACGCAGGACGAGCATGGGGGCAGCCTCCCATGGGGGCGTGACGTGGTGACGAGGGGTGGGTGGGGGCGCGGGATCACCTGTTGGACGGCGACTGGCCGGGCGCGCTGCGTGGGATATGTACCGGTATCGTCGTTTTGTGGTGCCGATCGGGTGAGTGGGTGGTTCCGCGTGGTGGTGCAGTGGGTGCGGGGCGGGCTGGTGGCGGGGCTCGTCGCGGCCGGGGTGGTCGTGCAGGGCGCCTCGCCCGGTGTGGCCGCCGACGCCGGGCAGGCCGAGGCCGATCTCGCCTATCACGGGGCGGCCCTGATGAGCGCGGGCCGGGTCGATGTGCGGTTCGTCCCGCGTAATCACGGGCCCGCCGATGTGTCCGACGCGACCGTCCGGCTGACCTGGTCCGCGCCGCTCGCCGACCGGCAGGAGCTGCCCGCCGGGTGTGCCCGTTCGGGGGAGCGGGTGCTGCTGTGCCGTACCGGGGCGCTCGCCGCCGGTGATGTGGGCCAGGCGGTCGGGCTGCGGGTGTGGCTGCGGGAGGCGCCGACCGAGGTGCTGATGGAGTTCGACACGGTCTGGGGCGGCGGGGCGGTGGACCGGAACCGGGACAACGACCGGCAGCGGGTGCTGGTGCTCGACACCGGCGACACCTATTACTTCTGACGTCGCTCCCGGCACCGGGGACACCTGCCGCTCCTGACGTCCAGGACGTCTACTACAGGACTACGAGGAGCTGAGTGGCATGCGTGCTGTTGTGGTGACGGAGTTCGGCGGGCCCGAGGCGATCAAGGTCGTGGAGACGCCCGTGCCCGAGCCGGGGGACGGGCAGGTGCGGATCAAGGTCGGCGCCGCCGCGCTCAACCCGGTGGACGCCGCGGTGCGGGCCGGTGCCTTCGGCGGCCCGAGCGGCGGCGCGACGACCGGGTTCGGCTGGGACGCGGCCGGGACGGTGGACGCCGTCGGCGCGGGCGCCGAGTGGCGGCCGGGGGAACAGGTCGTGGCCCTGCACACCGGGTCGGTCAAGCCGCTGGGGACGCACGCGGAGTACGTCGTCGTGGATGCCGACGAGGTCGCGAAGGCGCCCGCCGGGGTGGACGCCGTGCACGCGGCCACGCTGCCGCTGAACGCCCTGACGGCGGCCGAGGCCCTGGATCTGCTGGGGCCCGGATGGTCGGGCTCGCTGCTGGTGACCGGGGCCGCGGGAGCGGTCGGCGGATACGCCGTGCAGCTCGCCGCCCAGCGCGGGACACCGGTGACCGGGTGGGCCCGCCCGGCCGACGAGGACCTGGTGCGCGCGCTGGGCGCGTCCGGTTTCACGACCGGCGGCGAGGGCTCCTACGACGCCGTGCTGGACGCCGCCGCTCTCGGCGGGGCGGCGATGGAGCGGGTCCGGGACGGCGGTGTGTACGTCGGGGTCCTGCCCGGCAGCGAGCCGGAGCCCGAACGCGGGGTACGGACCACCGCCGTCGCCGTGGCCACCGACGCGGCACAGCTGGCGGAACTGGTACGGCTGACGGACGACGGGGCGCTGACCCTGCGGGTCGCCGAGACCTACCCCCTGGCCGACGCCGCGAAGGCGCATGAGCGGCTGGCGGAGGGCGGGGTACGGGGGCGGATCGTGCTGGTGCCCTGAGGGGAGCGGGCGGGGGACGCACACCGTGGGCCCACGGCGGGGCGCGGGGCCGCCCTCGCTCTACTCCGGCCCCGCGTTCGCCGCGTATGCCGTCGGGGTCACCCCGACCGTGCCGGTGAAGTCCCGCACCAGGTGGGCCTGGTCGGCGTAGCCGAGGTCGGCCGCCAGGGTGGCCCAGTCGACGTTCCGGCGGGTTCCGGCCAGCTCCAGGGCGTCGTGGATGCGGTAGCGGAGGATCACCCACTTGGGGGCGACGCCCACGTACGCCGAGAAGAGGCGTTGCAGGGCCCGTACGGACAGATCCGCCAGGTCGGCGAGGTCGGTCACCCGGCGGACCGTGCGGTCGGCGCGGACGCGCCGGACCAGGTCCGCGGCGAGGTCGGCCTGGGGGTCGGGCTCGGGGGCGAGGGCGACGAGGAAGGCGTCCAAGGCGCCGAGGAGGAAGGCGTCCAGGGCGGCGAGGCGGGCGGTGGGGTCGGTGGGGCCAGCGGTATCGGGGGCGGCCTCGGGAGCCTCTGGAGTCGTCAGCGTGCGGGCCATGGTCCCGTTCGCCGCCGGGAAGACCGACTCCGCCGGGAGCACCTTTCCCGTCCAGTGGGTCGCCGGGGTGCCCGGGGCGTACGGGCGGAAGCCGCCGGGGCGGAACTTCACCCCGCACACCCGGCCCCGGCCGGTCAGTTTGCGGGTGTAGAGGCCGGTCGGGATGCCGGTCAGCTCGGCGTGGGGCGGGCCCTCGGCCTCGTCCCACTGGAAGGTCAGGTTGACCGACGGGTGCGGGACGATGTGCGTGGCGTAGGGCTCGGGCAGGTCCCAGTCGATCAGCCAGTACCGCTCCACATAGCGGCGCAGCTCGGGCGCGGGCAGGTGGCGGCGGAACCGTACGCGGGTCAGCAGCCCGGCCGGGTCGACGATCCCGCGGGTGTCGCGGCGGCGGGGTGCGGCGGCCATGTCCCGGATCGTACGGCCGGTCCGCTCGCGTATGCCGTTGCCCGTCGCGTTTCTTCAAGCCGGGGGCGGGTGCGGTTCCTACCGTCGGGGCATGGACAGCGAGAGTGTGAACGCGGGTGCGGTGGGTGCGTACGGCATCGGGGAACTGCTGGGCAGGGCGCGGGCGCGGGCCGTACCGGTGGTGCGGGGGCTGCCCGACGCGGTGCTCGACGCGCCCACGCCCTGTGCCCAGTACGACGTGAAGGCGCTGGTCAACCATGTTTTCCAGGTGGTGGTGGAGTTCCAGGAGCTGGCGGCGAAGGGGGCGGCGGACTTCTCCGGGGCGGTGCCCGATCTGGTCGGTGGGGAACCGGGGTGGCGGGAGCGGTTCGTGACGGAGACGGACCGGCTGGTGGCGGCCTGGGCGGCGCCGGGCGCGGAGGAGGGCACGGCGGGGGCCTGGGAGATGCCCGCGCGGGTCGTGGGGTCGATGGCGCTGCTGGATCTGACCGTGCACATGTGGGATCTGGCGCGGGCCACGGGCGGGGACTACCCGGTGGACGAGGAGCTGGCGCCGGTCGTGGCGCAGCTCACCGTGACGGTGGCGGGGCTGGCGCCGACCGCGCGGGCCTCGGGGGTGTTCGGGGAGCCGGTGGAGGTGGGCGAGGACGCCACGGCCTTCGAGCGGCTGCTGGGGCGGACGGGACGGGATCCGTACTGGCGGCCGGGGCTCGGTGGCCGGGAATAGCCGACATGGGGTCGTGGTTCTCTGGGTATAGTTGAACTGTAAACAACCTGGAGGGTGTGAGCGACCATGCAGTTCGGGATCTTCAGCGTCGGGGATGTCACCCCGGACCCGACCACGGGACGGACGCCGACCGAGCGCGAGCGGATCAAGGCCATGGTCGCCATCGCGCTCAAGGCCGAGGAAGTGGGCCTGGACGTGTTCGCGACCGGCGAGCACCACAACCCGCCCTTCGTGCCGTCCTCGCCGACGACCATGCTCGGCTACATCGCCGCCCGCACCGAGCGGCTGATCCTGTCCACGTCCACCACGCTGATCACCACCAACGACCCGGTGAAGATCGCCGAGGACTACGCGATGCTCCAGCACCTGGCCGACGGGCGCGTCGACCTGATGATGGGCCGCGGCAACACCGGACCGGTCTACCCCTGGTTCGGGCAGGACATCCGGCAGGGCATCAACCTCGCCGTCGAGAACTACGCCCTGCTGCGCAGGCTGTGGCGCGAGGACGTCGTCGACTGGGAGGGCAAGTTCCGTACGCCGCTCCAGGGCTTCACATCCACCCCGCGGCCCCTGGACGACGTACCGCCGTTCGTCTGGCACGGCTCGATCCGCTCGCCGGAGATCGCCGAGCAGGCCGCCTACTACGGCGACGGCTTCTTCCACAACAACATCTTCTGGCCGGCCGACCACACCAAGCGGATGGTCGAGCTGTATCGCAGGCGCTACGCGCACTACGGGCACGGGACGCCGGAGCAGGCGATCGTCGGGCTCGGCGGACAGGTCTTCATGCGGGCCCGGTCGCAGGACGCGGTGCGCGAGTTCCGGCCGTACTTCGACAACGCGCCGGTCTACGGGCACGGGCCCTCCCTGGAGGACTTCACCGAGCAGACCCCGCTGACCGTGGGCTCGCCGCAGCAGGTGATCGAGAAGACGCTGGGCTTCCGCGAGTACGCGGGTGACTACCAGCGCCAGCTGTTCCTGCTGGACCACGCCGGGCTGCCGCTGAAGACCGTCCTGGAGCAGCTCGACCTGCTCGGCGAGGAGGTCGTGCCGGTGCTGCGCAAGGAGTTCGCGGCGGGCCGCTCGGCGCAGGCGCCGGAAGCGCCCACGCACCCGTCACTGGTGGCGGCGGCGAAGGCCGAGCGGGCCGCCGACGCCGACGGGACCGAGAAGGACGGGACCGAGAAGGAGGTGAGCGCCGTATGAGGCTCGTCGTCGTGTCGGCGGGGCTGAGCGTTCCGTCGTCCACGCGGCTGCTGGCGGACCGGCTGGCGGCGGCGGTCGTGAAGGCCGCCGCGCCCGCCGCCCCGGTGGACGTGCGGGTGGTGGAGCTGCGGGAGCTGGCCGTCGAGATAGCGCACAACTTCACCAGCGGGTTCCCCGGCCGGAAACTGGCCGAGGCGCTGGACGCCGTGACGGGCGCGGACGGGCTGATCGTGGTCACGCCGGTGTTCACCGCGTCGTACAGCGGGCTGTTCAAGTCGTTCTTCGACGTGCTGGACAAGGACGCGCTGGACGGGAAGCCGGTGCTGATCGCCGCGACCGGTGGTACGGCCCGGCACTCGCTGGTGCTGGATCACGCGCTGCGGCCGTTGTTCTCGTATCTGCGGGCCGTGGTCCTGCCGACCGGGGTCTACGCGGCCTCGGAGGACTGGGGCGCGGAAGGGCTGGACGAGCGGATCGAGCGGGGCGGCGCGGAACTGGCCGCGCTCATGGCGGGCCTGTCGGCGCGAGCCGCGGGCACGGCCACGGGGTCGGGGCGGCCGTCGGTGAGCGGGCGCTCGCCCGAGCGGAGTCCGGCGGCGCTGACGGACGCGGCGTTCGAGGTGATCCCCTTCGAGCAGCGGCTTGCGGCGCTGGGGGAGGGGTGAGGCCAGGGATGCCGGGGTCGGTGGCCGGTGGCCGGTGGCCGGTGGCCGGTGGCCGGTGACCGGGTGACCGGTGACCGGTGACCGGTGACGTCGGTGTTCGTGACCGGGTGAGAGGCGAGTAAGAAGGCAACCCCGCGGGCGCATGACAAGGTGTGCGCCCTCGGGGTTTTGTCACACTGGGTCCGTGGCTCCCACTGTGCTTCTCGCCGAGGACGACCGTGCAATCCGACATGCCCTGGAGCGTGCCCTCACCCTGGAGGGCTACCGGGTCACCGCGGTCGCCGACGGGGTGGAGGCGCTGGCCAGCGCCCATCGCACCCCGCCGGACGTCCTGGTGCTGGACGTGATGATGCCCGGCATCGACGGCCTCCAGGTCTGCCGGGTGCTGCGCGCCGAGGGCGACCGGACGCCGATCCTGATGCTGACCGCGCTGGTGGAGACCCAGGACCGGATCGCGGGCCTGGACGCGGGCGCGGACGACTACGTGGTCAAGCCGTTCGACGTCGAGGAGGTCTTCGCGCGGCTGCGGGCGCTGTTGCGGCGGACCAGCGGGGGTGAGGGCAATGGGGAGTGGGGCGGCGGTGGTGGCAGTGGCGGTGGTGGCAGTGGCGGTGGTGGTGGCGCGGAGGGCGCGGCCGGTGCCGGTGCCGGGCCCGGGGCCGTGGCGGCCGTCGGTCCGGAGGGGACCGCCGGTCCCGCGGCGGCCTCCGTACCCGCCGCACCCGGTGTACCCGCCGCGCCTGGCGTACCCGCTGGAGCCGCCGCCCCCGGCGGAGCCGACCGCTTCTCCGCCATCGCCGCCCGGCAGCTCACGGCCGCCGGGCTGCGGATGGACCCCGAGGCGCGCCGGGTGTGGCGCGGGCAGCGGGAGCTGGAACTGACCCGGACCGAGTTCGAGCTGCTGGAACTGCTGGTCCGCAACGAGGGGATCGTCCTCGACCACACCACGATCTACGACCGTATCTGGGGCTACGACTTCGGACCCGGCTCCAAGAATCTCGCCGTCTACGTCGGCTATCTGCGCCGCAAGCTCGATGAGCCGGGCGCCCCACAGCTGATCCACACGGTCCGTGGGGTGGGCTACGTGCTCCGGGAGGACTGAGTGTGCCTCGGCCGCCCCGGGCGGCTGACCCGGCTGCTGTCGTTGCGGACCACGTTCGCGGTGTCGTTCGCGCTGGTGGCCGCCGCCGTCACGGTCCTGGTCGGGTTCCTGTCCTACAGCTCCGCCGCGGGCCTGCTGCGGGTCGACAAGCAGTCCATCTTCGACGAGGTGGTCAGCGACCTCCAGGGCGAGGTGCGCGAGCAGCGGATGACCCCGCTGGACTTCTCCTCCTCGGCGCCCGGTCATGATCTGGTGCGCCCGGCCCGTACGGATGTGCAGGTGCTGGGGCCGGACGGCGGCGTCGTCGACAAGGGCAGCCCCGGGCTGCCGGTGACCGGCGCGGACCGGGAGATCGCGGGGGCGGCGGACGCCGGGCGGCTCGTCGTGCACAAGGACATCGACGTCGGTGGCGATGTGTACCGGATAGCCACCGTCGCGCTGGGCGACGGGCGGGGCGCGGTGCAGGTGGCGCAGGAGTTCAGCGACACCGAGGATCTGCTGCGCAACCTCCAGCAGCGGACCCTGCTGCTGATGCTGGCGGTGGTGACCGCCGCCGGGCTGTTCGGCTGGTGGCTGGCCCGGCGGATCACCCGCCGCCTGGTGATGCTCACCTCCGCCGCCGAGGCGGTCGCCCGCACCCGGCGGCTCGGCATCGACGTACCCGTGGCCGGGAGCGACGAGGTGGGACGGCTGGGCCGGGCCTTCGACCGGATGCTGGGCCGGCTCGCCCAGTCGGAGGACGATCAGCGGCGGCTGGTGCAGGACGCCGGGCACGAACTGCGCACCCCGCTCACCTCGCTCCGTACCAATATCTCCCTGCTCCGCCGGATCGACGAGCTGCCGCCCGGCGCCCGGGAGGAGCTGGTGACCGATCTCGGTGACGAGGCACGGGAGCTGACCGACCTGGTGAACGAGCTGGTGGACCTCGCCGCCGGGCAGTCCGACACCGAGCCGCCGCAACGCGTCGACCTCGCCGAACTCGCGGAGGACGTGGCGGGGGCGACCCGGCGGCGCACCGGGCGGCCGATCGTGGTGCGGGCCAGCGGCGACACGTCGGCCCTGGGACGGCCGCAGATGCTGACCCGGGCGCTGACGAACCTGGTCGAGAACGCGGCCAAGTTCGACCGGGGCGGGAGCATGCCGATCGAGATCGTCGTCGCCGGTCCCGCGCGGCCCGGCACCGTGCAGGTGGAGGTGCTGGACCGGGGGCCGGGCGTCGCGGACGCCGACCTCCTGCGGATCTTCGACCGCTTCTTCCGCGCCGCCGACGCCCGCGCCCTGCCGGGGTCGGGCCTTGGCCTGTCGATCGTGCGGGAGGTGGCGCTGGCGCACGGGGGCGCGCCGTTCGCCCATCGGCGGGAGGGCGGGGGGTCGGTCATCGGGTTCACGGTGAGCGGGGGGCTGGGGGAGGAGGGCGGGGACGGGGAGGAGGAGTGACGCCAGGCGTCGGACAGGGGTGTTCTACGACGGGTCCGTGGGCCGGGACTACGAGACCGGTCCCTGTGCCCGGTAGCCCGACACCCCCTCCTGCCCCATGGCCGCCGTCAGCGTCACGTACAGCGGGCCGCCCGCCGCGAAGGCGTCGGTGATCTCCGTGCCCAGCGGGCCGTCCGGCAGCGGGATGTCCTCCTTGGCCTCGCCCGTGGTCTCCACCAGCAGCGACAGCCGCCCGTCGGTGATGTCCCGCAGGAGGTACTGGGTGCGGGTGACGACCGGCACCTCCACGGACGCGTCCGGGCGGTAAGTGGCCTCGTACGGGGTGTGGGTGAAGATGCAGACGCCGGTGAGGCGGACGGCCTCCCGGTCGATGGAGACCGTCGAGATCCGGGCCGGATGCCCGTGCAGCAGGGCGTAGCCGTTGGGCCGCAGCCGGGTGGCCGGGGTGCGGTAGGTCGTCGGCCCCGCAGGGTGAATCGTCGTTGCCGCTGTTGCCGTGCGTACGTCCATCTCGCTCATTCCGCGCCTCTCGACCAGCCGGACCGTCGGACAACTGGCGGGGCCGGATGGCTCGTTCCGTCGGAGCGCCCCGCGCCGCATGGCCAACGAGCGGAGGCCCGGGGAGGCTACGACACCGTCCGCCACCCGGTGCCGTCCGGCCCATCCGACGGTGACCGGCCCTTGCGGAGTGCGGCGTCCGGCGTCGAGAATCTCCCATCGGTCTAGACCTTTCTGCGCCGTGAGGGATTCCGCGACCGCCCCAGTGGGCAGACGTGTTGTGGATCACGTGCGTGGAACTGAGCGCCGGGCGGGGTGCCGCCCGTACTCAGGCACAGGACCTCGGAGCGGATGCCCGGACGCGGATGCGAGGATGAGGCGCCATGGTCGCAGGGTGGTGTTCTCGCACGGTACGGGCCGCGTTGTTCGCGGCCGTCTGTGTGCTGCTCGCCGCCCTGGGCCACGTGATGATGTCCGGCACCCAGGTGCCCGGCTGGACACTCGCCCTCGCCCTGGGGGCGACCGGCGGCATCGGATGGTGCCTCGCCGGGCGTGAGCGGGGCCTCGCCCTGGTCGTGAGCGTCGCGGTCGTCACCCAGACCCTGCTGCACACCGGCTTCTCGCTGGCGCAGTCCGCCGTGGGGGGTGGGGCCTCCGGAGCCGAGGCCATGGACATGAGCCATATAGGGCACGTGTCCATGGGGGGCATGGGGTCGATGGACACGGCCGGCTCGACGGCCTCGAACGGCGCCATGGACGCGATGGGCGCCCTCGGTCATCTCGCGCACCTGGGGCACTCCGACGACGGCTCCTCCTCGCTCGGGATGTACGCCGCCCACCTGCTCGCCGCCCTGCTCAGCGGGGTGTGGCTGGCGTTCGGGGAGCGGGCCGTCTTCCGCATCCTGCGTACCGTCGCCGGATGGCTCGCCGCGCCCCTGCGGCTGCTGTTCGGGCCGCTGCCGGTCACGGCCGAGCCGCCCTCCCTCCGGCCGCGCCGCGATGACTCCGGCCGCGCACCGCGCTCGCTGCTCCTCGTCCACTCGATCACCTCTCGGGGACCGCCCGCGGGGACCGCTGTCGCCTGACGACAGTCGGTTCGCCCGGGGCCACGGCTGACCGCCGCCCGGGTCATGGTCGTACGCCCGCGTTGGTCGCTGCTTCCTTCTTTCTCTCTTCCTTCCGTCCCTGCCGTGGCGTACGGCCCTTCCCGCTCACCACGTGACACCGGACCGCCCGCGTTCTCGCGCGCCCGCGGCCCGGCGTCCGGCATACCCGAGAAGGAAACGACAGGTGATCACCCCCATCGAGGTCCCCCGTGGCAGATCCGCGCAGTTCGACGACGTGACGACGGCCCTCGCCCTCGCCGCCCGGGGCGGCGACGCCCTCGCCGTCGAACGGTTCGTGCGCGCGCTCCACCGCGATGTGCTGCGTTACGTCGCCCACCTCTGCGCCGATCCCCAGGCCGTGGACGATCTCGCCCAGGACACCTTTCTGCGGGCCCTCGGCAGTCTGCACCGGTTCGAGGGGCGTTCCTCGGCCCGCGCCTGGCTGCTGTCCATCGCCCGGCGGGCCGTCATCGACAGCTACCGGTACGCCGCCGCCCGGCCCCGGCCGTCGGACACCGCCGACTGGCAGCTCGCCATCGAACGCGCCCAGCCGCGCGGACTGCCCGGCTTCGACGACGGCATAGCGCTGCTGGATCTGCTGGCCGCGCTGCCGGACGAGCGCCGCGAGGCGTTCGTCCTCACCCAACTCCTCGGACTGCCCTACGCGGAGGCCGCCGAGGTCAGTGGCTGCCCCGTCGGCACCGTCCGCTCCCGGGTCGCCCGCGCCCGGGCCACTCTGACGGCCCTGCTGGAGCAGGCGGAGGGACGTGAGGGATGCGAGGGGCGCGCGGGGGCGGCGGGAGAGGCGGTTGCCGGGCCCGGCGCCGAGCCGGTCGCCGCGCCGGAGGCGGAGGGCGTCGTGCCGCCGCTGGTGCTCACGGCGGCCTGACCGCGAGGGGAGCGCACCGGTACGGGGGCATCCACATCCCGGCCGGTGCCGCTCCCGCCCCTCCCCGACCTCGCCTTTGCCATCTCTTTACAACGCTGCCCGTCCCCGGTTCGTCTCTCCGCTCGATCCGTCACATCGGCCGCCCCCGGTCTCAGTCATCCACACCACCGGGGGCGGCCCGACGAAAGAGAGCGAACCGATGCGCCGAACCGTCCTCAGTGCCGTGGCACTCCTGTGCACCGCCGTTTTCATGGGCGCCGCCCCCGCCTTCGCCACCGACCCGACCCCGGCCCCCACCCCGTCCGTCTCGGTCCCGCCGAGTGACGCCCCGAGCGACGCCCCGAGCGATGCCCCCAGTGCCGAGCCCAGCGTCTCCGCCACCCCCACCGAGGCGCCGACCGCCACGCCCAGCGACGCCCCGGCGCCGAGTGCGGAGCCGGGTCAGGTCCAGGTCGTGCCCAGTGGTGCCCCCGACACCGGGGTGCTGCCCGTGGGCGGTCCGGGCTCCGGGGCATGACCTCGCGGCTCTCCCGGCGCGCGTTCGCCCTCGCGGCCGGCGCCACGACGGCCACGCTCCTCTCCGGGTGCGGGGGCGGCGGGCAGCGGCAGCAGACGGACAAGGAGACCGAGAACGCGGCCGGGGGCAGCGCCGCGTCCGCTGCCCAGGGCGGCGCGGCCCCCGTCCGGCTGCGCATCCCGGCGATCGAGGTCGACACCCCCGTCATCCGGCTGGGGCTGGAGCCCGACGGGACCGTGGAGGTGCCGCCGGTCACCGAGCACGACCGGGCCGGCTGGTACGAGCACTCCCCGGCGCCGGGTCAGCTCGGACCCTGCGTCCTGCTCGGCCATGTCACCGTCGGTGAGTTCGGCGACGGTGTCTTCCGCGACCTCGGCCGGCTGCGCCGCGGCGACCGGATCGAGGCACGGCTGGGGGACGGCACCGGGACCGAGTTCGCCGTCACCTCCCTGCGCACGGTCCGCAAGGACGACTTCCCGACCGACGAGGTGTACGGCGATGTGGACCGGCCCGAACTGCGGCTCATCACCTGCGGTGGGCCCCGTACCGGCGACAACGAGTACCGCGACAACGTGATCGTCTTCGCCGGGCCCAGCGCCGGGACGCCGTGAGCCGCACCGGTACGCGGCCCGGACCGGCTCCGTGCGCGGGAACGCGCGGGGCCGGTCCGGGCTCTTCGTCCGCGGAGACAGACCCCCCACGACCTTGGAGAACGTTGAAACGGTCCCGTGACAGCGCGGCGTCCGAGCTGTTCGCCGTCCTCTATCCGAGGCTGGCCGGCTGGTGCCGTCGGCTGGTCGACGACGACGAGACGGCGCACGAGATCGCGTCGGAGGCGTTCACCCGGCTGTGGGCGCGCTGGACCAAGGTCGAGGAGCCGCGCGGCTTCCTCTATGTCACCGCCGCGAACATCGTCCGGGACCACTGGCGCAAGACGGAGCGCGAGCGCCGGGCCGTCCGCCAGGTCACCCAGGAGGCGGCGGTCCGTCCGCACGCCGAACCGGCCGACCCGTCCGTACGGCTGCTCGTGCAGTCCCTGCCGGAGCGACTGCGGGTGCCGATCCTGCTGCACTACTACGCTGACATGCCGATCCGTGAGGTGTCCGCGCTGACCGGGCGCAAGGAAGGGACCGTCAAGGCCGATCTGCACGCGGCCCGCGAACTGCTCCGCGTCCACCTGAGGAGAAGCCTTGACCACACGCTTTGACGGGGAACCGGAGCCGGGGGGTGGCGGGTCCGGTGACCACCATGGGTCCGGTGACCACCATGGGTCCGGTGACGTCGGTCGGTCCGGGGACGGCTTTCGTCTCGGGGCGGGTGATCGTTTCGGGGACGATGTTCCGTTCGGGGAGGGGCGGTTCGTGCGGGGTGGTCTGTTCGGGGGGGACCCGCAGGGGGACGGGGCGTCGGACGACGATCCGCTCGCCGTGATTCTGCGGCCCGCCGCCGGTGATCGTCTCGCCCCGCCGCCGGGCCGTTACGAGACCATCCGTCGCGGCGCCGCGCGCCGCCGGATGCTGCGGGTCGCCGCCGGTGCCGGGCTGGCCTGTGCCGTCGCCGCCCTGATCGCCCTGCCGGTCTACCAGCGGACGATCCCCGACACCCCCCGGCAGCCGACCGTGCCGCTGGCGCCGCCCGGGCCCACGCCCGGCACCTCCACGCCGATGCCCTCCCCTTCCGCCTCCGCCCCGCCGTCCCCGGCACCTTCCGGCGCCCCTCCCTCCGATCCCTCCGACATGGTCACCCCGGGGCCCTCGACCTCCACCCCGATGCCGAATCCGACGCCGACCGAGATGTCCACCTCCCCGGCGGCGGACCGGGCCGGCCCCAGCTCCGTCCCCGGCCTGGGCACCCCGTCGCCCGGGTGACGACCGGCCTCACGCCGGGTACGCGTGGGTCTGGGCCGCCTTCACCGACGCCCACACCCGTACCCCCGGCCGCAGGTCCAGCTCCGCCGCAGAGACCGTCGTCAGATCGGCCAGCAGGGACAGGTCCCCGGTCAGCGCCGCCCGGAACTGGTCGCCGTGGGTCTCCATCCCCGTCACCTCGCAGTGCCAGAGATTGCGCGCGCTCGCGCCGGTCGGGCGGTCCCGGTGCAGGGTGACGGCGGTGGGCGGGAAGGCGACGAAGACCGGGCCGGTGAGGTCCTCGGTGGTGACGATGTCGGCAGCCGCGGTGCCGTGCCCGTCGCCGCCGCCGTCCACCCGTACCGTGTGGCCCTGTGCCCGGCCCCGGTACAGGTTGAGGCCCACCAGATGGGCGATGTAGTCCGTGCGCGGGTGGCGGGCGATGTCGCGGGGGGCGCCCTGCTGCACGATCCCGCCGTCCTCGATCACGATGAGATGGTCGGCGAGGACCATCGCGTCCAGCGGATCGTGGGTGACGAGTACGGCGACCGCCTCGAAGTCGGCGAGATGGCCCCGGAGCTGGGCGCGGACGTCGAGACGGGTGCGGGCGTCCAGGGCGGCGAGGGGCTCGTCCAGGAGCAGCAGCCGGGGCTGGGTGGCCAGGGCGCGGGCCAGCGCGACCCGCTGGGCCTGACCGCCCGACAGCTTGCGCGGCTTCTTGCCGGTGTGGTCGGCGAGGTCCATCCGGCGCAGCAGCTCGGCCGCCCGCGCGCGGGCCTCCGCCTTGCCGACGCCGTGGCAGCGCGGGCCGAAGGCCACGTTGTCCAGCGCGGAGAGATGCGGGAACAGGAGATAGTCCTGGAAGACCACGCCGACCGGGCGGGACTCCGGCGGCGTACGGTCCAGTTCCCGGCCGTCCAGGCGCAGATGGCCGCCGCTGAGCGGGACCAGCCCGGCCAGCGCGCGCAGGGCGGTGGTCTTGCCCGCGCCGTTCGGGCCGAGCAGCGCGACCACATCGCCGGGTGCCGCCGTCAGCGTCACGTCCAGCCGGAAGGCGCCGCGCTCGACCACCAGCCGGGCGTCGAGTCCGGCGCCGGAGTCCCGGCCGGGAGGGGTGTCGGTCATGAGAGGGCCGTCCGGTCGGTCATGAGGGGGCCATCCAGCGGTCGCGGAGCCCGGCCAGGACCGCGATGGACACGGCCAGCAGGACCAGACTGAGGGCGATGGCCGCCTGCGGGTCGTTCTGGAGGGCGAGGTAGACGGCCAGGGGCATGGTCTGGGTACGGCCGGGGAAGTTCCCGGCGAAGGTGATGGTCGCGCCGAACTCGCCCAGCGCACGCGCCCACGCGAGCACCGCGCCGGCCGCGATGCCGGGGGCGATCAGCGGCAGCGTGACCCGGCGGAACGCCGTGAAGCGGGACGCGCCCAGGGTCGTGGCCGCCTCCTCGTAGCGCTGGTCGGCCGCGCGCAGCGTGCCCTCCACGCTGATGACCAGGAACGGCATCGCCACGAACGCCTCCGCGATCACCACGCCCGTGGTGGTGAACGGCAGGGTCAGCCCGAACCACTCGTCCAGATGGCGGCCGACGACCCCGTTGCGCCCCAGCGCCATCAGCAGGGCGACACCGCCGACGACCGGCGGCAGCACCAGCGGCAGCGTCACCAGGGCCCGGACCAGACCCCGGCCGGGGAACTCGACCCGGGCCAGCAGCCAGGCCAGCGGCACCCCGAACACCAGGCACACCAGCGTCGCCAGGGTCGCGCAGATCAGCGACAGCTGGAGCGCCTGCCACACCTCCGTACTGCTCAGCAGTTCCGGCATGTCCCGCCAGGGGGCGCGGATCAGCAGCGCGAGCAGCGGCAGCACCAGGAACACCAGGGCGACCAGCGCGGGCAGCAGCAGCGGCAGCGGGGCCCCGCGGCCGGGGCGGAGCGGCGTACGGCGGCGGGGGAACCGCGGCCCGCGCACGCGGCGGGGGGGGGGGGGGGGGGCGGGGCGGGGGGGGGGGGGGGGGGGCGCGGGGGGGGCGGGGGGGGGCCCCCGGGGGGGGGGGGGGGCGGGGCGGGGGGTCTTGGAGTGCGCAG
>NZ_JBHYUG010000001.1:39987-49696 GCF_042749375.1 Streptomyces sp. NPDC059477
CCCCCGATGAGGGTGTCCGCGGCGCCGGCCTTGCCCAAGGGGCCGGACGAAGGCGGTGAATCGGTGGAACCGTTCCAATCCTTCGAACCCTTCGACTGGCTTGAACCCTTCGAACGGCTCGAACCCCCTGGACCACCCGAACCGGCGGAACCGCTCGTCACGGCTGGAGGAACCCGGCGTCGGTGAGCACCTTCTGACCCTCCGCCGACCGCACCAGCTCGATGAACGCCTCGGCGGTGCCCGCGTTGGGGGCGTCCTTGAGCAGGGTGATCGGGTAGTTGTTGATGGCGTCGGCGGACTCGGGGAACTCCACGCCCTCCACGGTGTCACCCGCGGCCTGCACATCGGTCTTGTACACGACCGCCGCGTCGGCCTCCTTCAGCACCACCTTGTTCAGCGCCGACTTCACGTCCTCCTCGTAGGAGACGGGCGTGAGCTTGAGCCCGCTGGCGTCGAGCGCGGTCTGCGCGGCGGCGCCGCACGGCACCGTCTCGTCGCACAGCACGACCTTCAGATCCGGGTTGGTGAGATCCTCCAGCGAGGTGATCTTGTCGGGGTTGCCCGGCAGGGTCGCGATCTCCAGCTCGTTGCGGGCGAACGTGGCGGGCGTGCCCTCCGCGTCCCCGGCGTCTGTGACGATCTCCATCGTCCGGGGGCTGGCCGAGGCGAACACATCCGCCGGGGCGCCCCCGGTGATGCTCGCCGCGAGGGCGTCGCTGCCGCCGAAGCTGAAGGTCACCGTCGTACCGGGGTGGGCGTCCTCGAACTGCTTGCCCAGTGTCTCGAAGCTCCCCTGGAGCGAGGCCGCGGCGAACACGGTGATCTCGCCGGAGACCTCCGGGGAGGCGGAACCGGAGGGCGAGGCGGAGGAGTCCGACGCCGACGAGGAACTGTCGGAGCCGCCGCAGCCGCTCAGGGCCAGCATGGCGGCGGCACCTGCCCCGGCCACCTGGAACGTCCACCGGGTCCGGCGCGCGGAACGAGTCATCACGGGTCCACTCCCTCTGGTCCGACTCCGCACGGCCGTGCGGAACCGCGGAACTACGGTCTTTCGACGACCACGTTGGTCGACTTGATCACGGCAACCGCCGGTACGCCCGGCTCCAGCGACAGTTCCTCCGCCGACTCGCGGCTGACCATCGCCACCACCCGGAACGGCCCGGCCTGGATCTCCACCTGCGCCGACACATCCCCGAGGAGCACCTCGGTGACGATGCCGGACAGCCGGTTGCGGGCCGAGGAGCCGGTCGACTCCCGCTCGGCCCGCCGGGACTCGCGGGCGTAGGCCGCGAGAGCCGGCCCCGGGATGATCCGATGGCCCAGCTCATCGCGCTCGGCGATGAGTTTCCCGCCGTCGACCAGACGCCTCACGGTGTCGACACTGACGCCCAGCAGGGCGGCGGCGGTCCCGATCCGGTAGGTGTGCATGCGCCGATGATACTGCCGCACTTGCGAGGGTAAAGTCTTCTGTCACATCGCATGAGCCTGATCACGTCTCTATATGCCTCGCATGTGCGTTTGTACGGGAGGTGTGTGCGGGTACCGTCAAGCGGGAGGTGGTAGCCCGTGAGTCAGTCCCTCACAGCCACCGGTACGGCCACCCGCGCGCCGGCGGAACTCACGCTCACCGGCGATCTGGCCCGCCCGGCCCGGCTGACCGTCCCCGATCTGCTCGGCTGGCCCCAGCACCGGGCCGAGGTCGCCTTCGAGTGCGCCACCAACGGCATCCAGCACCACCGCTTCACCGGCCCCCTGCTGCACGACGTCCTCACCGACGCCCGCCCCTCCTTCGACCCCGGGCGCCGCAAGGACCGGCTGCGCTTCCTGATCGCCGTGCGCGGCACCGACGGCCACCACGCCCTGCTCACCTGGGCGGAGATCGACCCCGACTTCGGCCGTGCCCCCGTCCTGCTCGGCGTCACCCTCGACGGCCGACCGCTCGACGGGGTCGGCCCCCAACTGGTGCTGCCCCAGGACCGCTGCGGCGCCCGCCACATCAGCGGCATCGGCACCATCCACGTCGACGGCGGCTACCCCGCGAGGACCGGCGACCGGTGACCCGTTGGCCGAACACCACCCGCACCCCGCCCGCCAGGCGGCAGGCTGGACCCCCACCCGCCACGAGGACGCCGGGCACCACTTCCTGAGCCCGGCCGTCCCCAGGGCGTGACCCGACGCGACCCGAGGAGCCGCCCGCCGTGCTGCGTCAGCTGGAGTACCTCGTCGCGCTCGCCCGGGAACGGCACTTCGCCCGCGCGGCAGCCGCCTGCTATGTCTCCCAGCCCTCCCTCTCCGCCGCGATCCGCCGGCTGGAACACGAACTGGGCGTGCCCCTCGTCCTTCGCGGGAAGCGGCGCTACGAGGGACTGACCCCGGAGGGCGAGGTGGTCCTGGCGTGGGCGCACCGCATGCTGGCCGAACAGGACGCCCTGCGCCAGGAACTGTCGGCGCTGCGCGGCGGACTGGCCGGCACCCTGCGCCTGGGCGTCGTACCCACCGCCCTGCCCGTCGCCTCCCTCCTCACCACCCCGTTCTGCGACCGGCATCCGCGCGCCGGGGTCACCCTGGAGTCGCTGTCGTCGGCGGAGATCCGGCACGGCCTCGCGGAGTTCGAGCTGGACGCGGCGATGACCTACCTGGACGACGAGACGTTGCACCGGGTCCGCCGCTTCCCCCTCTACGAGGAGCGGTACGTGCTCCTGACTCCTGTCGACGGGCCGCTCGGCGACCTGGACACCGCCCGCTGGTCGCAGGCCGCGGTGCTGCCGCTGTGCCTGCTCGCGCCCCGGATGCGCAACCGGCGGATCGTGGACGAGTGCTTCGCCGCCGACGGGGCCGTGGCCACGCCCGCGATCGAGTCGGACAGTGTGGCCGGGCTCTACGCCCATCTCCCCGGCGGGCGCTGGTCGAGCGTCATATCGCACGCCTGGCTGCATATGTTCGGGGTGCCCGAGGGCATGCGGGTGATCCCGCTGGAGGGCCCCGCGCACGGGCCCCGGGTCGGTCTGGTCGTCGCCCGCAGCGAGCCCCAGTCGGTGCTGGCGCAGGCGCTGCTGACGGTGGCCCGGGAGGCGGGCGTGCGGGACGCGCTCGACGCGCGGCTGCGCACGTATCTGCGCACCGGCACCCTCGCGTAGCACATGGGTCAGCTGATGGGCCGGTTGATAGCCGCGGGCTATGTCCGTATAGCAAGGATCGCTTTGACCAGGGCGAACGACTCCGAGGATGGTGGAACACACCTTCCACCAACGCCAGTTGAGGAGCCGCGACCATGGCAAAGGTGCTCGCTGTCCTGTACGACGACCCCACCGACGGCTACCCGCAGACATACGCCCGTGACGACCTACCGGTCATCGACCACTACCCGGGCGGCCAGACCACCCCCACCCCCGAGGCGATCGACTTCACGCCCGGCCAGCTGCTCGGCAGCGTCTCCGGGGAACTCGGGCTGCGCGGCTACCTGGAGAAGGCCGGTCACACCCTCGTCGTCACCTCGGACAAGGACGGCGCCGGGTCGGCCTTCGACCGTGAGCTGGCCGACGCGGACATCGTGATCTCGCAGCCGTTCTGGCCCGCGTACCTCACCCCCGAGCGGATCGCCGCCGCCAAGAACCTGAAGCTGGCGGTCACCGCGGGCATCGGCTCCGACCACGTCGACCTGGACGCCGCGATCGAGCACGGCGTGACGGTCGCGGAGGTGACGTACTGCAACAGCATCAGCGTCGCCGAGCACGTGGTGATGATGACCCTCTCCCTGGTGCGCAACTATCTGCCGTCCCACCAGGTGGTCCTCGACGGCGGCTGGAACATCGCCGACTGCGTGGCCCGTTCGTACGATCTCGAAGGCATGCAGGTCGGTACGGTCGCCGCCGGGCGGATCGGCCTCGCGGTGCTGCGCCGGCTGGCCCCCTTCGACGTCGGGCTGCACTACACCGACCGGCACCGGCTGCCGGAGGCCGTCGAGCGGGAGCTGGGGCTCACCTTCCACGAGAGCGCCGCCGCCATGGCCCCGCACGTCGATGTCGTCACCATCAACGCGCCGCTGCACCCGGAGACGGAGGGCCTCTTCGGCGACGAGCTGCTCGGCCGGCTGAAGCGCGGCGCGTATCTGATCAACACCGCGCGCGGGCTGATCGTGGACCGGGACGCCGTGGACCGGGCACTGCGCAGCGGACAGCTCGCCGGGTACGCCGGTGATGTCTGGTACCCGCAGCCGGCGCCGCCCGACCACCCCTGGCGGACCATGCCGCACCACGGCATGACCCCGCACATCTCCGGCTCCTCCCTCTCCGCCCAGGCCCGTTACGCGGCCGGCACCCGCGAGATCCTGGAGTCCTTCTTCGCGGGCCGCCCGATCCGCGACGAGTACCTGATCGTGGACGGGGGAGCGCTGGCGGGCACGGGGGCGCACTCGTACTCGGTGACGAAGTAGGTCCGGGGGCCCGGGGGGGGGCGGGGAGGGGCGTGCTCAAACCCGGTCGATGTGCACGTTCGTCGACTTGACCCGGGCGGTGGCCTCCATCCCCACCTCCAGCCCCAGGTCCTCCACGGCCTCCCGGGTGAGCAGTGAGACGAGCCGGTGCGGGCCGGCCTGGATCTCCACCTGGGCGGCCACATCGCCGAGCTTGATCGCGGTGACGATCCCGGGGAAGGCGTTGCGGACAGAGGTGGCGGATGCGGGCTCGTCGTCACCCTGTCCGCCCTTGGCCAGTTCCACGGAGAACGCGGCGAGGGCCGTACCGTCGATGAGCCGCCGCCCGCCCTCGTCCCGATGGGTCGCCACCCGCCCGGCATCCGCCCACCGCCGAGCGGTATCCGGACTGACCCCAAGCAGCCGCGCGGCCTGCCCAATCGTGTAAGCGTCCATACCCGCCAAGATAGGCCAGACGGCCGGGGGCGGCCGGAACGGCCATGGCCCGCATCCGCCCTAGCTGCGGGCAGGCACCCCGCAAGCGCGGGTGAGCGAAACCCCCCGACCAGCACCGAAACCCCGTACCGGCCCACCCCCCCCACCTTCTCACCCCCGCCCCAGCGCCACCCGCGTCACCCGCGCCCAGTCCGCCGCCGAAGCCCCGGCCCGAAGCGCGCGCCCCGCCCGCGAACGCGGACTCCCGGGACGGCGCCGCGGCACCCGCACCCGAAGGGCGCCCGGCGCACTACGGCACACCACCGGCGCCGCGAGCACCACATGCTCCCCGTCGATGCCGGCCGGCACGGCGACGGCGTCCGCCTCGATGACGATCTCCACGGCGGTGAGCCGCACAACCCCCCGCGCCCGTGGCTCGTACACCAGCCGAGCCGCCTCCGCCGCGCTGTCCACCCGTACGCACACCACCCCCAGCCGCCCGGTGTCCAGCCGCGCCCGGCGCCCCGGATGGGCGGCGTCCACGGCCCGCCCGTAGGGGTTGTTACTGACAAGCAGCGCCTGAAGCCCGTGCAGCTCTTGAAGCCCGCCGGGCCCGCCAGACCAGTCAGGTCCGTCAGGCCCGTCAGCCCCGTGACGCCCGCTGCGCTCCGGCGGCTCCGGCGGCATCGGCGCCTCCGGCGCCACCCCCTCCCCCCTCCCCCCATCACCCACCCGCACCCCCAACCGCGCCGCCCCCGGCGCCGTGAGCAGCGCGGGCAGGCTGCGCAGGACCGTGCGCGACTTGGCGTCCCGGTAGGCCGGATCGGCGACCACGTCGGCATAGGCGCCGAAGGAGGCGTTGTTGACGAAGACCCGGTCGGCCGCGTACCCGAGGTCGACCCGGAGTTCCACCGCGTCGGTCAGCGCCAGCAGCGCGGCGCCCGGGTCGTCACGGTCGAGGCCGAGATCGAGGGCGAAGTGATTGCGCGTACCGGCGGGCACGACGACGAACGGCAGATCGTGATCGGCGGCGACCCCCGCCACCAGCGCCTGCGTACCGTCACCGCCCGCCACCGCCAGCAGATCGGCGCCCTCGGCGACGGCCCGCCGGGCCAGCTCGGTGACATCCTGGCCGCCGGTCAGCAGGGCCACCCGGCAGCCGGCCGCCTCCGCCCGCTCCACCAGCCCGAACCGCGCCGCCTTGCCACCCCCCGAGCGCGGATTGATCAGGATCCAGGGCGCACGGGCCGGCGCCGTGACCGGCCGCCCCGCGTCCCGCCGGACCCGGGGCAGCGCCGCCCGCGCCGCGGTGACCGCCAGCGCGAGCAGGACCAGCGCCAGCAGTGCGGGCCCGAGCATGCCGACCGTGGCGTACAGGACGAGGACGGCGAGCGGCGCGAGGACCGCCAGCGCGGCGCCGAGGACGCGCAGCACACCGGTGTGGGCGAGCGTCCACCACGCCCCGACGGCGGCGAGGGCCAGCCCGGCGACGCCGATCAGCACCCACAGCAGGCTGCGCAGCCCGGCGGCGACCAGCGGTACGGCGATACCGGCCGCCAGCGCGAGCAGGGCGAGGCGGGCGAGGCCGGGACTGCCTGCGGGTGCCGCCCGCTCAGCCACCGGACCCGGAGCCGGAGCCGGACCCGGAGCCCGACCCGGACACCGTGGGACCGTGGCCCCCTCCCGTCCCCTGCCCGGACAGCACCAACTCCTTCGCCCGCCGGAACTCGTCGTCCGTGATGTCACCGCGGGCGCGGATCTCGGACAGCCTGGACAGCTCGTCCACGCTGCTGGTGCCGCTGCCACCGGCCGCCGTCTTCTTGATGTAGTCGTCGAACTGCTGCTGCTGGGCCCGCGCCTGATCGATCTCCCGGCGGCCCATGTTCCGGCCGCGGGCGATGATGTAGACGAGCACGCCCAGGAAGGGCAGCACGATGCAGAAGAACAGCCAGCCGGCCTTCCCCCAGCCGCTCAGGGTGTCGTCGCGGAAGATGTCCATGACGACCCGGAAGAGCAGGATGAACCACATGATCCACAGGAAGAACAGGAGCATCGTCCAGAAGGCGCTCAGCAGCGGATAGTCGTAGGCCAGATAGTCAGATGCGCTCATGTCTCTCCTCGCCTCATCTCCGGCACCCCTCCCTCTTCTCCGGTTCCCCGGCTCCCTCCCTCCTGCCACCTCCCAGTTCTCGGTTCTCGTGACCCACCCACCATCGTTCCGGCCCGGCACCGGACGGGTCACCCCTCACGGGTGATCCCCATCCCGCGCCGGGGGCGTCAGATGGGCCGGGAACACCGAATGGCACCGGGGTGGCACAGGGAGGCTGGTCATGACCGCGGCGAGCGACTTCACCGCCGACCTCTCACCGGAGGAGCGGGCGGCATACGGCAGGCAGGCGCGCGGACGGATGTCCCGGACCGCGCACAGCGTGTTCGAGCCACGTCCGGACCGGCCGGACCCGATCGAAGTAATCGAACGCCAGTCCGCAGCCCGGGTGCCGGAACTCGTTCCGGTCCGCTACGGCCGCATGCTGGAGTCGCCGTTCCGCTTCTACCGGGGCGCGGCGGCCATCATGGCGGCGGACCTGGGCCCCATGACGGACACCGGGCTCGGGGTGCAGCTCTGCGGCGACGCCCACCCGCTGAACTTCCGCCTCCTCGCCTCCCCCGAACGCCACCTGGTCTTCGACATCAACGACTTCGACGAGACCCTCCCGGGCCCCTTCGAGTGGGACGTCAAACGGCTGGCGGCCGGTCTGGTGACGGCGGGCCGGGCGAACGGCTTCTCCCTCAAGGAGCAGAACACGCTGGTGAGGGAGTGTGTGGCGGAGTACCGGACCCGGATGCGCGAGTTCGCCGGGATGCGCACCCTCGACATCTGGTACGCGCAGGACGACACCGACGGGCTGCGCGAACTGATCGGCGGCAAGCCCGACCCGGAGCTGGCCCGCCGTACCGCGCAAGCCGAGCGACGGGCCCGTACCCGTACCCACATGAAGGCCTTCGACAAGCTGACCACGGTCACCGCCGAGGGCCGCCGCATCGCCGCCGACCCGCCGCTGATCACCCCGCTGGACCAGTTGCGGGACGACCCGTCCGAGGAAGGGCGGGAGAAGGAACTGCGGTCCCTGGTGGAGAACTACGCGCGCACCCTGGCCGCCGAGCGCCGGCACCTGCTGCGCCACTACCGCCTGGTGGACATGGCCCGCAAGGTGGTCGGCGTCGGCAGCGTCGGCACCCGCTGCTGGGTCCTGCTGCTGCGCGGCCGGGACGACGACGATTCGCTGCTCCTCCAGGCCAAGGAGGCCGGCGAATCGGTGCTGGCCGCCCACACGGGCGGCGACCCCTACGACAACCAGGGCCGCCGGGTGGTCACCGGACAGCGCCTGATCCAGACGAGCAGCGACATCTTCCTGGGCTGGACCCATGAGACCGGCCTGGACGGGCAGCCACGGGATTTCTACGTCCGTCAGCTCTGGGACTGGAAGGGCATCGCCCGCCCCGAGACCATGGACCCACGCCTGCTCACCCTCTTCGGCCGGCTGTGCGGGGCGTCCCTGGCCCGCGCCCACGCCCGCTCGGGCGACCCGATCGCCATCGCCGCGTACCTGGGCGGCGGCGACAGCTTCGACCGCGCGCTGACCGCGTTCGCCCAGGCGTACGCCGACCAGAACGAGCGCGATTTCAAGGCGCTGGGGGCGGCGGTGCAGGCGGGCCGGATCCACGCGGAACGCATGTGAGCCAGTGGGGCTGACGGGCCTGCCGGTCGGACGCGCTTACCGCTCGGGCAGTTGCCGCATCTCCACGACAAGCAGCCCGAGCGACTGGAACCGGGACAGCAGCCCGTACAGATGCGCCTCGTCCACGACAGGCCCGAACAGCACGGTCTGCCCGGAGATCATCACGTGTCCGAACTCCGGGAACGCCTGGGTCAGCGTGTCCGACATGAGCCCCTCGACACGGATCTCGTAGCGCATGCCCACGATGGTCGCCCCCGCACCCGGCCCACGGCCTCACCCGATACAGGTGAACGGCCTGGCCGCGCCCCCGGGCGTCAGAACAATCAGAGCGGCCGGAGCAACCGGAGCGGCTAGAGCAGCCCCAGCTCGCGGGCCCGGCGCACGGCGTCATTGCGCCGGTTGACGGCCAGCTTGCGGTAGACGCCCTTGAGGTGGGTCTTGACGGTGTTCACGGAGACGCACAGGTCGGCGGCGATGTCCTGCGTCGACATCATCGCGGCCAGCCCGCGCAGCACCTCGCGCTCGCGCGCGCTCAGCTCCCCGACGAGGGGCGCCGTCCCGGCAACGGCCACGGGTGGACCGTACGGGAGCCAGCTCGCCGCCAGTTCGGCGAGCGGTGGCGTGGTGAGCAGGGGCCCGATCCAGTCCCGGGCGTCCAGGAAGGGCCGCCGCAGCCGTTCCCGCCGCCCGTCCAGCAGCGCCTGCCCGACCAGCCGGCGGGCCCCGGGGGTGTCCCCGGCGGCCAGCGCGAGCCGGGCCCGGACCAGCGAGGCCCGTACGGTCACGGCGGGCCCGGCGTGCCGATCGCCCCGCACCCGCCGGACCAGCCCGGCGGCGTCCTCGGCCCGCCCGGCGGCCAGCAGCACCCGGGCGGCCTCCACCGCCCCCAGCGCCGACCCGTACTCGCCCGGGTCGCCACCGACCAGCTCACCGACCGCCTCAGCGACCACCTCACCGGCCTCCTCGCCCCGCCCTCCCGCCAGCCGCGCGCAGGCAAGGATCAGCGCCCGCTGCTCCTCGACCCAGGGGGAGGGGAGAACGGCGGAGATCTCGGGGTGGGCCGCCCCGCAGGGGGGCGGCCGGGGGCCCCCGGGGGGCCGGAGCCCCCCCCCCCCCCGCCCCC
>NZ_JBHYUG010000001.1:49706-75752 GCF_042749375.1 Streptomyces sp. NPDC059477
GGCGCGCCGCCACCTATCCGCCCCCGGAGATCCCCGCCCCGGGGGGGGGGGATACCGGCGTAATCAGGGGGGGCGCCCCCCCCCCCGCCGCCCCACGGATGCCCCCGGGCGAGCAGCAGCCGCGCCCGCACCAGCCCCCGTACCGCGACCACCAGAGGATCGACGGCCGGGAACCCACCCCCACCGTTCCCCTTTCCCCCCGCGGTCTCGTCCAGCAGGGCTTGGGCCCGGTCCAGCTCATCGCGTTCGACGGCCACGGCGGCGAGCACGAGGCCCCCGAGCCCGCAGCCACCGAGCAGGGAAGCGGACTCCCGACCGCCATCCCCCACCACTCTCCGCTCGCCCCGAGCGCCCCACCCGTACAGATAGTCGATCAGCGCGAGCTGCCCCAGCGCGTCGGCGTGCACGGGTGGGACAGCCCCGCCCACACCCATCAGCACTTCCCGCGCGTCCTGGAACCGCCCACCCCACAGATAGGCGGAGCCCAGATGGGCGTGGAGCAGCGCGAGGAATTCGGGGTGCCGGTCGAAGAGGGAGGGGGATACGTCGCCGTACACCTCCTGGAACCGTTCGGCGGCAAGCGCCGCGCCCGCCGGGTCCCCGGTGAGCCGAGCGGCGAGCGCGCGCAGCAGCGCGCAACTGGCGAGGGCGGCGGGCCCCGCCCCGGGCGACCTGGGCGACCCGGGCGATCCGAGCGATCCGAGCGGGGCGGCGCCGGACGACTCGGACACGGCAGCCCCGAGCCGTTCCTCGGCGGCCCGTAGATACCGCACCCCCCGATGGATGGACATCCCCACCCCGGTCTCCACCCCCTTCCCCACCCCCTTCCCCACCCCGGTCTCCACCCCCCTCTCCACCCCGGTCTCCATCTCCAGGGCGGCGCGTACCAGGTCGGCGGGTACGGAGTCGGCGTCGGCGTCGGAGTCGGCCGCCATCCTGGCGAAGAGCGGCCCGAAGTGCCCCGCGCGCAGACCGGCGAAGAGCTGCCCGATGGCCAGATCGCCGACCAGGGCGTCGGCGGTGAAGTCCCACTCACCGGCGGCGGAACCATGGGCGAGGGCCTCGGCCAGATCACCGGACCGCAGCAGCCAGCGCGCGGCCCGCAGCCGCAGGGCGGGCTCAAGCCCGGGAAGCCGTACGCGCAGATGGGCGAGGAGGATCTCCCTGAAGAGCGGATGGAGCCGGAACCACCCGTGCCCGAGCCGCTCCACGAACGCGTTCGCCTCGTGCAGCCCGACCAGCAGCGGTTCGGCGTCGGACCGCCCGGTCAGCGCGTTGGCCAGGTCGGGACCGAAGCGGGTGAGCACGCTCACGCGCAGGAGCAGATCCTGGGCGTCGACGGGTTGCCGCGCGAGCACCTCGGCGAGCAGAAAGTCGGCGACGGTACTGCGGCCCGCCTCGAACTCCTTCAGATACACCTCGGGGTCGTCGCTCTCCAGCGCGGCCATGGCACAGAGCCGCAGCCCGGCGGCCCACCCCCGGGTGCGCTCGACCAGGGCGCGCGCGGAGGCGACCGGCACGCTCAGCCCGTGCGACTCCAGCAGCGTGACGGCTTCCTCGGGGGTGAACGCCAGTTCGGCGCCACGGACCTCGGTGAGTTCGCCGGCCACCCGGTACCGGTGCAGCGGCAGCAGGGGTTCGGCCCGGCTGACCAGCACCAGCCGCAGCCCGCCCCCGACATGCCGGAGCACGTACTCCACCTGCTCGGCGACCTCGCCCCCGCCCACCCGCTCGAACTCATCGACCACGACGACAACGGGCTCCTCGCGCGCGCTCAGCTCATCGGCGAGAAGGGCCAGCGTCCGCCGCTCGACCCGTACGGCGTCGCCGGGCACCCGGACGGCCGCGCTCACCCCGGCACCACACCCGCGCAGCGCCTCCAGCAGATACGCCCAGAACACCCCCGGCCGCCGATCCCCGGCCTCGGCCGTCAACCAGGCGACCGGCACCGCCAGCCCCGCGGCCCAGTCCGCCACCAGCAGGGTCTTCCCGGCCCCGGCCCCGCCATTGACCACGGTCAGCGGCGTCCGCAGCCCTTCATCCAGCCTGCGCGAGAGCCGCTCGCGCCGCAGAAAGGTGGGGGGCCGCTGGGGCAGGGCCATCCGCGTACAGAGAAAGGGGTCCCCGAGCGGATCCTGCTGGTGACGCGGATCCCCCTGGTGGCCGGCGCCCTGAGGGCCCGCGCCACCCACCCGCCGCGCCCTGCGTTCGAGTTCGCTGTAGTCCACCAAGGCGCCCACCGCCCCATCAACCTGCCCACGGCCCGCTTCCCGGGTCAGACCACCAGCACCACACCCTCAGCATCCCAGCTTCCCCCCGCAGGCGCGCGCCGCGCCATCCGGCCATTCACTGTCGATTGTTTATCAAGAACCTGTCGGCGGCTCGCAGGTAGGAAATGCTGTGGCAAAGTCATCAAGGCAAAGAATGACGTATCACCCTCCCACCCAAACCCACAATTGACCACGCGAAAGAGTCGAGGAGAAGAAATTGAACAGTCCGAATCGAGCGGCGAGCGGTATAGGCCGACGAGCCATCCTCAAATACACGGCCACCGCAGGAGCGATAGGCGCGGCAGCATCGGCATTGACCCAGAACAGCGCCTTCGCGGCGACGAACGAGGCCGACGCCAATTCGTCCCAGCATATCGAGCAGTTGTACCAGAACGCGCTGGACGAGGGCGGAAATCTGGTCGTCTGGGCGGGCGGCAGCAATCCCAATCAGGAGAACGCGACGCGTGACGCGTTCAACACGGCATTTCCCGGAATGAACGCGGTCTTCAATGTCCGCTACAGCCCGGTGCAAGCCGGAATCATCAACCGGCAACTGTCTCTCGGCGGTCTGGAGCCGGATATCGCGCAGATCCAGAGTCTGTACGACTTCGACCACTGGAAGGCCCAGAACGCGCTCCTGTCGTACCGGGCGCCGGGCGCACAGGCGGTGTTCCCGCAGTACCGGGACCCCGACTACGCCTTCATCGGCATCATGGTCCGTTCCTTCGGCCGCGTCAGCAACAGCACCCTCCTCTCCGAAGCCGAGGCGCCCAGAGACGCAGGCGACTTTCTGGCGCCCGCGTTCCGCGACAAGATCGTGGTGCCGGACCCCACCCTGGAGGACGCGATCCTGCACGCGTTCTACCTGGTGACGCAGAAGTACGGTCTGGGCTACATGGAGCGGTTCATGGAACAGCGGCCACAGATTGTCGCGAACGCGGGCGCGACGACCGCGTCACTGGTCGGCGGCCAGCGCACGGCGACCCTCTCCCACATCGCGTCATTGGCACCCATCCAGGGAGTCCCCCTCCGATACGCCGTACCGCGCACGGACGAGTTCATGAGCTGGCCGCAAACGGCTGCCATCTTCCGCAAGGCACGCAACCCCGCGGCGGCGAAGCTCTACATCGCATGGCAACTGACCGTGGCACGACAGAGCACCGGCCTGCAGTGGCCGACCCGCCGCGACGTCACACCCGCGGGCGGCTGGAATCCCATCCACCAGTACAACACCCGACTGAACGGATTCCGCGAATTCGTCCGCGACCGCGCCGCGGTGGAACGCTACCGAGCAATGATCAAAACCTTCGTCTCCCCCTGACGCCTCATCACACACCCCCCCGACCGCGCCAGCTCGGAAGCCGTGACGCCGCGCCAGACCTCAAGCCGGCGCCACGGCCCGGACATCGTTCAGCCCGGACATCGTTCAGCCCGCAGACCGATCCGCTGTATGGGCTGAGTTCGCCCACACCTACAGTCAGCAGGGCAGGCTGCCCCTGCGCACCGCCGAATGCCGCGCGGCACAGAACATCCGCCACCCGGCGCGGTACGCGAACCGGCCGCAGACATGGACCCCGCGACCACTGCCCAAAACACCCCACCTCAGACGCCGACTGGGAGCACCCACGTGAGCGACCAGCCCGACAAGCCGTTCCTCCAGATCGTGGTCTGCGCGGCCGGGGTCGCCGCCGACGTCGGCCGACTGATCACCGCCGCACAGGAACGGCACTGGGAGGTCGGCGTCATCGCCACCCCACAAGGACTCGGTTTCATCGACACGAAGGCGGTCGAGGCCCAGACCGGCCGCCCCATCCGCTCAACCTGGCGATCACCGGGAGAACCGCGCCCGACCCGGACTGCGGATGCCATCGCGGTCGCCCCGGCCAGCTTCAACACGGTCAACAAATGGGCCTGATCGGCTCGTACGAGCCTCACCGTCCGAAGGCCGGAGGCGGCGCCGAGCGCTACCGCTGGGAGGAGGCGCTGGAACTGCTGGTCCCGTGACCCGGACTCAGGGCCACACCAGGCAATAAGGCTGATGCCCCGCCTCATGCAGCCGATGGCTGAAGTCCTGCCACTCGTGCAGCAGTTGATACACATTGAACGCATCCCCCGGCCCCCCGCGATCCGGGACCGTCGACCAGATGAACGCCGCCGCGCCGACCGTCTCCTCGCCGACGCCGCGCAGGGGGTCGACCACGGTCATGGGGAGTTTGACGACCGCGTAGTCGGGGTGGAGGACGACGAGTTCGAGGGGCGGGACCTTGTGGAGGGGGACGCCCTCGATGCCGGTGAGGACCATCGCGGCCATCGTCTCCGGCTTGATCTTGGTGAACATGCCGTTCATCCCGAGTTCGTCGCCGCCGAGTTCCTCGGGGCGCATCGAGATCGGGACCCGGGCCGCGGTCGCGCCGTCCGGCGCGCCGAAGTACTTGTACGTCACCCCCACCCGACCACCATTCCTGCTCCCGGCCCGCAGACCGTCCAACCGGCGCCCGACCGGCTCCGGGTCGTTCGACGCACCCTGTGTCTGACGTGTTTCGGCGGCTTCCTCCGCGTCGCGCCGGTGCCTTCCCCGCCGGGCACGTCGAGGACCCAGGTCATCAGTCCCCTCGCCCAGTCCGCCACCGCGATGCATATCTCCACCCGACTGCTTTTCTAGGACGCCCGACCCCGGCCGCGCAACCCGATCATCGTCTCAGTGACCTCCCCCACGGCCGCCCGCCGAAACGTGCGGTGAAACACCTGTCCGCAGGTTCTTCACAGCCACCGTTCCATACGGCTCCGGAAGCTGTGTGTATCACGCTCATTTTCGCAGATGGCGGAGGAAGGACCATCGGTTTGCGCCGCGCGGGGCCCTGTCCGCGCGCCCCCCGGCGCTCCGGCGCTCCGGCGCTCCAGGGCTCCGAGGCTCCGGGGCAGGGCTTCGGGGCTACGGGGCTCCATGATGCCCTCTCCCGCGCCCCTCTCCGCGCCCTCGGCCGCATCCCACCCGCATCCCACCCGCATCCCGCCCCGGTCCCCGCCCGCATCGCCCCCGTTTCCAAGGCCCCGCCCCACCCCCCACTTCCCCCCACCCCCTATCCCGCCCCACCGCCGCACCGACGCCCCCACCCCCCTGTCCTACCCTGAGGACAACACTGCCCCAGGAGTCCGAGAAGTCGGAGAAGTCGGAGAAGTCGCAAGGTCATGAGCGTCATGAGCGTCAAGAGCGAACCGCCCTATCCCTACGATGCACCCGCCTCGCAGGCGCTGTTCGACCGTGCGGAGGCCGTCACGCCCGGCGGCGTGAACTCCCCGGTCCGTGCTTTCCGCGCGGTCGGCGGCACGCCCCGGTTCATGGTGTCCGGCACCGGGCCGTACCTCACGGACGCCGACGGGCGGGAGTACGTCGATCTCGTCTGCTCCTGGGGACCGATGATCCTCGGGCACGCCCACCCCGAGGTGATCGCCGCCGTCCAGGCCGCCGTCGCCCACGGCACCTCCTTCGGCACGCCCGGCGAGGGCGAGGTCGCGCTGGCCGAGGAGATGGTCGCGCGGGTCGCCCCGCTGGAGCAGGTGCGGCTGGTCTCCAGCGGGACCGAGGCCACCATGTCCGCCATCCGGCTCGCCCGCGGCTTCACCGGCCGCACCAAGGTGATCAAGTTCGCCGGCTGCTACCACGGGCACGTCGACGCCCTCCTCGCCGCCGCCGGCTCCGGCGTCGCCACCTTCGCGCTCCCCGACACCCCCGGCGTCACGGGCGCCCAGGCCGGCGACACGATCGTGCTGCCCTACAACGACCTCGAAGCCGTCCAGGCCGCCTTCCACGCCCACCCCGGCGACATCGCCTGTGTGATCACCGAGGCGTCCCCCGGCAACATGGGCGTCGTACCGCCACTGCCCGGCTTCAACCAGGGACTGAAGGACGCCTGCGCGCGAAACGGCGCCCTCTACATCTCCGACGAGGTCATGACCGGGTTCCGCACCAGCCGGGCCGGATGGTTCGGGATCGACGGGGTCGTCCCGGACCTCATGACGTTCGGGAAGGTCATGGGGGGCGGTTTTCCCGCCGCCGCGTTCGGCGGACGCGCCGATGTCATGGGCCACCTCGCCCCGGCCGGACCCGTCTACCAGGCCGGCACCCTCTCCGGGAACCCCGTCGCCACCGCCGCGGGCCTCGCCCAGCTGCGCCTCCTCGACGAACGCGCGTACGACACCGTGGACGCCGTCTCCGCCCGGATCCAGGGCCTGGTCGCCGAGGCGCTGAGCAAGGAAGGCGTCGCCCACCAGATCCAGACCGCCTCCAACATGTTCTCCGTCTTCTTCACCAGCCGCGAGGTGCGCACCTACGAGGACGCGCGCGGGCAGGAGTCCTTCCGCTACAACGCGTTCTTCCACTCACTGCTCGCGAACGGCGTCTATCTGCCGCCCTCGTCCTTCGAGTCCTGGTTCGTCTCCACCGCGCACGACGACCGCGCCGTGCAGCGGATCGCCGACGCCCTCCCGGCGGCGGCCCGAGCGGCTGCGGAGGCCACGGCGGCATGACGTACGACAACACCCCACGCACCGGCCCCGGCGGCAGCCCCGGCCCCCGGCTCCCTTCCGACCTCACCGTCGTCCACCTCATGCGGCACGGCGAGGTGGCCAACCCGGACGGCATCCTCTACGGGCGGCTGCCCGGCTACCACCTCTCCGAGCTGGGCGTGCGGATGGCCGAGCGGATCGCCGAGCAACTCGCCGACCGTGACATCACCCGTGTCGTCGCCTCCCCGCTGGAGCGCGCGCAGGAGACGGCCGTCCCGATCGCCAAGGCGCACGGGCTCGACCTGGCGACCGACGCCCGGCTCATCGAGGCCGGCAATGTCTTCCAGGGCAAGACCTTCGGCGTCGGCGACGGCGCCCTGCGTCGGCCGGAGAACTGGAAGCACCTGTTCAACCCGTTCCGCCCGTCCTGGGGAGAGCCGTACGTCGATCAGGTCGTCCGGATGATGGGGGCGCTCGACGCCGCCAAGGACGCGGCGCGCGGGCACGAGGCCGTGCTGGTCAGCCATCAGCTGCCGATCTGGATCGTGCGGTCCTACGTCGAGCGGCGGCGGCTGTGGCACGACCCGCGCCGGCGGCAGTGCACCCTCGCCTCCCTGACGTCCTTCACCTACGACGGGGACCGGATCGTGTCCGTCGGATACAGCGAGCCCGCACTGGATCTGGTGCCGTTGCATCTGCGGGCGGGCGCCCGGCCGGTGAAGGGGAAGGACAAGGCTTTCGGGGCCTGACCGCCCCGGGCTCCTCCTCGCCTCCCTGTGACGGTTTCGTTGCATTTGTTTGCAAACCTTCACTTATATGAGGAACCTCCCCGTTCCTGCCGCCCTCTGACTGGGTGACCACCACAGGGCCTCAGGGGACGGGGAAGCCATGCCTCAGATCGATCGCGACCGGCCGACGAACAACGCCGGTCGCAGAGGTGCCGGCAGCCGCACCGGCCGCATCAGCCGCAGGGGAGCGCTCGGGCTGGGCGCCGGGGCCGCCGCCGCTGTCGGGCTGTCCGCCTGCGGTACCCACTCGGACGGGGCGGGCCGCCCGTCCGGTTCCGGCAATGGCAACGGCAACGGCAACGGGAACAGCAGCGGCAGTGGCGACGGCAGCCCCAGCCCCTCCGCCAAGCCGATCGGCGACGGCTCGACGGCCTTCACCGGCAAGCAGCCCCACCAGCCCGAGGCGCCCCGGCCGCTGGAGCCGGGGGAGACCCCGCCGCAGTTCGTCGTCTTCTCCTGGGACGGGGCCGGCGAGGTCGGCAACGGCCTCTTCCCCCGCTTCCTCGACCTCGCCGAGGAACACGGCGCGCACATGACCTTCTTCCTCTCCGGGGTGTATCTGCTCCCCGAGTCGAAGAAGCGCCTGTACGACCCCCCGAACAACCCGCGTGGCGCCTCCGACATCGGCTATCTCACCGACGCCCACATCAAGGACACCCTCACCAACATCCGCCGCGCCTGGCTCGACGGACACGAGATCGGCACCCACTTCAACGGGCACTTCTGCGCCGGCTCCGGCTCGGTCGGCAACTGGACCCCGCAGCAGTGGCGCAGCGAGATAGACCAGGCGAAGTCCTTCGTGAAGGAGTGGCGGACCAACAGCGGCTGGACCGACCTGCCGTCCCTGCCCTTCGACTACGACAAGGAACTCGTCGGCGGCCGTACGCCCTGTCTGCTCGGCCAGGACAATCTGCTGCCCACCGCCCGTGAACTGGGCTGGCGCTACGACGCCTCCTCACCCGGCGGGCTCCAGGTGTGGCCGGCCAAGCGCAAGGGCGTATGGGATCTGCCGTTGCAGCAGATCCCGTTCCCGGGGCGCGGCTTCGAGGTGCTCGCCATGGACTACAACATCCTCGCCAACCAGTCCGTCAACTCCACCAACGCCCCCGCGCACAACCACCCCGGCTGGCGCAAGCAGGCGACCGAGGCCTACATCGCCGGCTTCGAGCGGGCATACGAGACAAACCGGGCGCCCTTCTTCGTCGGCAACCACTTCGAGCAGTGGAACGGCGGCATCTACATGGACGCCGTCGAGGAGGCCCTCAAGCGCGTCGCCCGCGAGAAGGAGAAGGGCGAGGACGTCCGGCTGGTCTCCTTCCGCCAGTTCGTGGACTGGCTGGACGTGCAGAAGCCGGAGGTGCTGGAGCAGCTCCGGACCCTCGGCGTGGGCCAGGCGCCCACCGGCGGATGGAACGGCTTCCTCGGCGGCGGGGCGGGCGCGCCGGCGTCGGAGGAGGCGGCGACAGAGTCGGAGAACGCCGCCTGAAATGGGGGTTTCCGGTCCCGAGGGGGGTGCCCAAGATCCCCGGAACGGGCATGCGAAACTTTTCACATGAGTGCCGCCAGCCATGCCCCCCTGCGCGCGAACCGCTCCGCCACCCCCGTCCGCCGCCGTGCCGCCCTGGGGGCGGGCGCCGCCATGGTCGCGCTGCTCGCCACCGCGTGCAGCTCCGGCGGGACATCCGGTGGAGGCGGCGGCACCGGCTACATCACCGGCTCCGACGGCATCGCCACCGTCGAACCGGCGGAGCGCGCCGCCGTCCCCGACCTGTCCGGCCCGACCGTGGACGGCGAGACGGCGGACGTCGCCGACTACGAGGGTCAGGTCGTCGTCCTGAACATCTGGGGCTCCTGGTGCCCGCCCTGCCGGGCCGAGGCGAAGAACTTCGAGAAGGTCTACCAGGACGTCAAGGATCAGGGCGTCCAGTTCGTCGGCATCAACACCCGCGACGGCTCCACCGGCCTCGCCCGCGCCTTCGAGGAGGAGTTCGGGATCAGCTACCCGAGTCTGTACGACCCGACCGGGAAGCTGATGCTCCGTTTCGAGGAGGGCACCCTCAACCCCCAGGCCATCCCCTCCACGCTGATCATCGACCGGGAGGGCAGAATCGCCGCGCGCACCCTCCAGGCGCTCAGCGAGGAGAAGCTCCGCAAGATGCTCGCCCCGGTGCTGGCGGAGAAGTGATATGACCGGATCGTCCGGCGTATCCGGCATGCCGGGGTGGTCGAGCCCGGCCGCGAGCGGCTCCCTCGACCTCGCCGCCACCACCGGCATCAACGACACCGTCCTCAACGGCGCCCTGCTCATCGCCCTGCCCATCGCCCTGCTCGGCGGCCTCATCTCCTTCTTCTCCCCGTGCGTCCTCCCGCTGGTCCCCGGCTATCTCTCCTACGTCACCGGAGTCACCGGCACCGATCTCGCCGAGGCCCGCCGGGGGCGGATGGTCGCCGGGGCCTCCCTCTTCGTGCTCGGCTTCACCGCCGTGTTCGTCTCGACCGGCGCGTTGTTCGGGTACTTCGGGCAGACCCTCCAGGAGAACCAGGGCGTTCTCACCAAGATCCTCGGCGTGATCATGATCGTCATGGGCGTCTTCTTCATGGGTCTGATGCCCTGGCTCAGCCAGCGCGAGTTCCGCCTCCACCGGCGGCCCGTCACCGGCCTGGTCGGCGCCCCGCTGCTCGGCGCGCTGTTCGGCGTCGGCTGGACGCCCTGCATCGGCCCCACCCTCTCCTCCGTGCTGATCCTCTCCTCCGAGCAGGGCAGCGCGGGCCGCGGCGCCATCCTGACCATCGCCTACTGCCTCGGCCTCGGCCTGCCCTTCGTGCTCGCCGCGATCGCCTTCCGCCGGGCCCTCGGCGCCTTCGGCTGGGTCAAGCGCCACTATGTCTGGGTGATGCGGGTCGGCGGCATCATGATGATCGCGACCGGCCTGCTCCTGCTGACCGGCGTCTGGGACACCCTCGTCCAGCAGATGCAGACGTGGTCCAACGGCTTCACCGTGGGGATCTGACCGATGAACGACAGCGACCACAGGACAGCACCGGGCGCGGACCTCTCGACGCCCGCGCCACCTCCGGCGGCACCGGCGACGACCCTGAGACGCGGATCCCGTACGACGACCGCGGCCCCCGCAACCCGTACGACCACCGTGGCACCCGCATCCCCATCCCGTACGACGACCACCGCACCCGTATCTGATACGACGGTTCCGGCACCGGGGGCCAAAGCCCTGGCCGCCGCATCCCCGGCACCTTTGACCCCGGCCTCTCTGTGGGGAATCGACCGATGAGCGACACCAAGACCGGCGCCCCTGACAAGGCCGCATCCGACCAGCCCAGGAAGGGACAGGCGGCCGAGGACGCCGAACTCGGTGCCGCGGGCAGCCGGCTGTCCACCGCACCCCGCGAGGACGCGCCCCATCTGCCCTCCCTCGGAGTCATCGGCTGGTTCCGCTGGTTCTGGCGGCAGCTGACCTCGATGCGGGTCGCGCTGCTGCTCCTGCTGCTGCTGTCGCTCGCCGCCGTGCCCGGCTCGCTGATCCCGCAGACCGGCATCGACATCACCCTCGTCGACGACTTCCGTGAGCGGCACAGGACGCTCGCGCCGATCTACGACAAGCTCGGCCTCTTCAATGTCTACAGCTCGGTGTGGTTCTCCGCGATCTACATCCTGCTGTTCATCTCCCTCATCGGCTGTATCGTCCCGCGCACCTGGCAGTTCGTCGGCCAGCTGCGCAGCCGCCCGCCGGGCGCGCCCAAGCGGCTGACCCGGCTGCCCGCCTACACCACCTGGCGCACCGAGGCCGCCCCGGAGGAGGTCCGCGAGACCGCGCTGAGGGTGCTCAAGCGCAGCCGCTTCCGGGCCCATGTCGCCGGGGACGCCGTCGCCGGTGAGAAGGGCTATCTGCGGGAACTGGGCAATCTGGCCTTCCATATCGCGCTGGTCGTGATGCTGATCGCCTTCGCCTGGGGCCAGCTGTTCAAGTCCGAGGGCAACAAGCTGGTCCTGGAGGGCGACGGGTTCGCCAACACCCTCACCCAGTACGACGACTTCAAGTCCGGCAACCTCTTCAGCCAGGACGACCTGGACCCCTTCAGCTTCACGCTCAAGGACTTCCGGGCCACCTACGAGCCCACCGGCCCGAACCGCGGCACCCCCCGCACCTACGAGGCGACCCTCGCCTACAGCGTCGGCGCCTATGGCGCGGAGCAGACCAGGACCATCAAGGTCAACGAGCCCCTGGAGATCGGCAACTCCAAGGTCTACCTGGTCAGCCACGGCTACGCGCCGATCGTGACCGTGCGCGACGGTGCGGGCAAGGTCGTCATGGACAAGGAGCCCGTGGCCCTGCTGCCGCTCGACGGCTTTGTCACCTCCTCCGGCGCGATCAAGGTCATGGACGGCTACCGCAACGCCGACGGCGAGCGGGAACAGCTCGGCTTCAACGCCTTCTTCGTGCCCACCTTCGCCGGTGAGGGCGAGGGGACGATGGTCTCCCAGTTCCCGGCGCTGCTGAACCCGCGCCTGGCGCTGTCCGCCTACCACGGCGACCTCGGCGTGGACTCCGGCATCCCGCAGAGCATCTACCGGCTCGACCAGACCAACATGGAGGAGTTCAAGGACTCCGAGGGCGAGCTGTTCAAACAGCGCCTGGCGATCGGCGACACCATGACGCTGCCGGACGGGGCCGGTTCGGTCACCTTCGAGGGCGTCCAGGAGTGGGCCGGTTTCCAGATCGCCCAGCAGCCCGGCAGCGGCTGGGCCCTCGGTGGATCCATCGCCGCCATCTTCGGTCTCGCCGCCTCCCTGTTCGTCCAGCGCCGCCGGGTGTGGGTGCGGGCGGTACGGGGTGCCGACGGTGTCACCGTCGTGGAGATGGCAGGGCTCGGCCGCAGCGAGTCCGCCAAGGTACCGGAGGAACTCGGCCAACTGGCCGACCTGCTGTACGACAAGGCCCCGGGCGCCCCTGAACCCGACCCGGACTCCGACGCCGGTCCGGACTCCGACACCGGTCCGCGTGCCGACGCCGGTCCGGATTCCGACGCCGTCCCCGAACTCGACGCCGCCTCCGACCCCGACTCCACCCCCGAACCTGACTCCTCCACCACCACCCCCGTCCCCGACTCCCGGGACCCCGCCGTACCTGCCGAAGGGGCTGAGAAGTGACTCTCGCCGCCGCGACCAACGAGAACCTCGCGAGCATCAGCAACACGCTGATCTACTCCGCGATGGCCGTCTACACCCTGGCCTTCTTCGCCTACATCGCCGAGTGGCTTCTCGGCAGCCGCAGCAAGGTCGGCCGCACGGCCGCCGCGCTCACCGCCGGGGGCGCCGCCAAGGGCGCCACCAAGTCCGCGGCGCCCGCCGTCACCGTACGCAAGGCCGGTGGGACCGCCGTACTGGAGCGGCCCAAGGTGGTCGTACGGGCGGCGGCCGGTGCGCGGGACGTGCCGGACGGGCCGGGTGCCCATGGGGGCAGCGAGAAGGGCGATCTCTGGGGGCGGATCGCCATCTCGCTCACCGTCGTCGCCTTTGTCGTGGAGTTCGGCGGGGTGCTCACCCGCGCGCTGTCCGTGCAGCGGGCGCCGTGGGGCAACATGTACGAGTTCAACATCACCTTCTCCACCGTGGCCGTCGGGGTCTATCTGCTGCTGCTCGCCCTCAAGCAGAACGTGCGCTGGCTGGGTCTCTTCCTGACCACCGTCGTCCTCCTCGATCTCGGTCTCGCCGTCACTGTCTTGTACACCGCCAGTGACCAATTGGTTCCCGCTCTTCACTCCTACTGGCTGTACATCCACGTCTCGACCGCGATCCTGTGCGGCGCGGTGTTCTACGTCGGCGCGGTCGCCACCGTGCTCTACCTCTTCCGCGACTCCCACGAGGCCAAGCTGGCCCGCGGCGGCACCCCCGGCCGCTTCGCCAGCTCCTTCCTGGACCGGCTGCCCGCCGCCGCCTCCCTCGACAAGTTCGCCTACCGCGTCAACGCCGCCGTCTTCCCGCTGTGGACGTTCACGATCATCGCGGGCGCGATCTGGGCCGGTGACGCCTGGGGCCGCTACTGGGGCTGGGACCCCAAGGAGACCTGGTCCTTCATCACCTGGGTCGCCTACGCCGGCTATCTGCACGCCCGCGCCACCGCCGGCTGGAAGGGCCGCAAGGCCGCCTACCTCGCCCTGATCGCCTTCTCCTGCTGGCTGTTCAACTACTACGGCGTCAACATCTTCGTCTCCGGCAAGCACTCCTACGCGGACGTGAGCCTCGGGGCGCTCCAGGCGATCGGCTTCTGACGGTCGCCCCGTTGCCGGCCGCGGAAGGCGGCCGGTGTTCGTCGGAGGCGGCTGGTCATACTGAAGGTATGCAGGAAGAGACGGCTCAGTTCGCGATCGACACGTTCCTCTCCGCCTTCAACGCCTCCGACGACAGCTATGTGCCCGGCCTGCTCGCCCAGGCGCTGACCCCGGACGTGACCCTGTGGGGTCCGCTCGGCCGCAGCGAGGGCATCGAGGCCGTCGAGCGGTTCGTGCTGGACATCCGCAACCACCCGGCGGGCACCGGCACCATGATCCGCGCCTCCGGGGTGGACATGCCCGACGAATGGGCCCGTTACCGATGGGTCTTCACCACCCCGGACGGCGGGCCCCGCCTGGCCGGCACCGACGTCGTGCACCTTCGCCGCAATCAGATCGACCAGATCGTGGTGTTCGCCGGAGAGATAAAGCCCACGGAGTGAACCGGCTTCCGGCGACGGGCTTCCTGCCACCGGCCTCCGGCCATCGGCTGCCCTGCTTCGGGCTTCCGCCCACTGGCGACCGGCCGCCTGCCTGAGGCTTCCGTCTTCCGGCGACCGGCTTGCTGTCTCCGTCTTCCGGCCTCCGGTCATTGGCTGCCCGCCTCCGGCCCTCGGCTGCCCGCCATCCGCCTCCGGCTGTCCGCTTCGGGCTTTCGGCCAATGGTCACGGGCGACTGGCCGCTTGCCTCGGGCTTCCGGCCCCCGGCTATTGGCTGCCCCGGTTCGGGCTTCCGCCCACTGGCGACCGGCCGCCTG
Organism: Streptomyces sp. NPDC059477; assembly: GCF_042749375.1. Taxonomy (NCBI): domain Bacteria; kingdom Bacillati; phylum Actinomycetota; class Actinomycetes; order Kitasatosporales; family Streptomycetaceae; genus Streptomyces; species Streptomyces sp. NPDC059477. The sequence continues at coordinate 64,317 of NZ_JBHYUG010000001.1, forward strand.
CCTGAGGCTTCCGGCCTCCGGCGACGGGCTTACTGTCTCCGGCCTCTTCCGGCTGCCCGCCACCGGCCTCCGGCTATTGGCTGCCCGCCACCGGACATCGGCTGCCCTGCTTCCGGCTACTGGCCAATGGCGACCAGCCGCCTGTCTCCGGCCTCTGGCGACCGGCTTACTGTCTCCGGCCGGGTGTCCGCCACCGGCCTCCGGCCATTGGCTGCCCGCCTCCGGCCGTCGACTGCCCGCCATCCGCCTCCGGCTGCCCGCTTCGTGCTTCCGGCCGCTGGCGACCGGCCACCGGCCGCCTGCCGCACGCGTCCGGCCTCCTGCCACCGGCCGCCGGACCCGAGCGCCCGAGCCGCATCGGCCCCGCCGGGCTTCCATCAAAACCCCAGGTCAACGGCCCTGCGGTGGGCGGAATTGCAATCCAAGCGGCACGCTGTAGTCATGACCGGACCCACCGAGCAGGGCAACGGCCAGCCCCCGGACCAGCCCCACAGCCCGCCTCACCGCCAGCCCCCGGACCAGCGTCACAGCCAGCCCCGTACCCCGCCCCGTACCCCGCCCCCCAGCCAGCCGCAGGAGCAGCCCCACACGTCGCCCCCGCGTCAGCCCCGCAGCCAGACCCACGTCCCGTCCCGCCGACACCCCCAGCGGAACACCCACATCCTCCACTTCCTGGTGCGTCTCCCGCGCCCCATGGAAACCGTCTGGCCCGCGCTGGCCAGCGCCGAGGGGCTCGGTGCCTGGTTCACCGACGTCGAGGTCCTCGAACCCCGTCTCGGTGGGGCGGTCGCCCTGCGTGGGCTCGGCGGCGGCCGGGTGACCGCCTGGGACGTGGACCGGGTCGCCGAGTACACCGTCGAGCCCGGCGGCCGGCTCCGCTTCCATCTGGAGCGGGACGGCGCCACCGCGAGCACCCTGCGCTTCACCCACGAGTTCCGCGGCGAGCGGGAGTCCGAGCAGCGCTGGCGGGCCCGGTTCGAGCGGCTCGTCGCGCTGCCGGAGCCGCCCGGGGCGAGCTGACGGGGCCTCGGTAACCTGTGCCGATCACCGCTGCGTCAACGGCAGTTGGGATCGGCGAAAGGAATCGTTCATGACCGCCCCCGCCCCCGCCCCCGCTCCCGCCCTCGCCCCGGCCCCGACCCTGGAGGACCTCCGCGAGGTCTGCCAGCCGCAGGCCAAGCTGGCCAGCCGCAACGGCGAGCACTGGGCGGGACGGCTGTACATGCGCCGCCTGTCGCTGCGCCTGACCCGGCAGCTGGTGCGCACACTCATCACCCCGGACCAGCTGACCTGGACGATGGTGTGGTGCGGCATAGCCTCCGGCGCGGCGCTGCTGATCCCCGGGCTGACCGGCGCGGTCCTCGCGGTCGTCCTCATGCAGCTGTTCCTCCTCTTCGACTGCGTCGACGGAGAGGTGGCCCGCTGGAAGGGGCAGAACAGCGCGACCGGCATCTACGTCGACCGGCTCGGCGCCTATCTCGCGGACGCGGCGCTGATGGTCGGCGTGGGTCTGCGGGCCGCCGAATCCGGGCTGGACGCCTGGGTGTGCCTGGGCCTGGCCACCGCGCTCGGCGTGGTGCTGCTGAAGGCGTCCACCGACCTGGTGGATGTGGCCCGCGCCCGCCGGGGGCTCACGGCCGTCGCCGACGACGAGGCCACCCGCCCCCGCTCCCAGGGCGTGGCCACGGCCCGCCGACTGGCCGCCGCGTTCAAGCTGCACCGCGTCACGAACGGCATCGAGGCGTCCCTGGTCCTGCTCGCGGCGGCGGTCGTGGACCTCGCCCTCGGCGGTTTGGACGCCACCCGCTGGGCTCTGCTGGCCATCGCCGCCATCACCTGGGTGATGGTCCCGGCCCATCTGCTGTCGATCCTGTCGTCATCGCGTCTGCGGTGACTCAGGCGCGGACACGCCCGGGCCGTCACACGCCCTTGGGGTCCTCACCCTTGTCGCCGTCCCTCTCGCCGTCCTTCTCACCGTCGTTCTTGGAGTTCCCGGCGCTCCCGGCGCTCCCGGCGCTCTCGGCGTTCCCGGCGTTCCCGGGGTTCTCGTCACTCGCGTCGCTCCCGTTGCCGTCCTTGCGGCGGTGACTGTCGTCCGAGAGGGACTTCAAGAACTCCGGGTTGTCGTCCGGCGCGACGAACCCGGACCGGCCGCCGGAGCGGACCGAGGACCAGCCGTCGGCGGCGGGGGAGCGCTTCTTGCCCGCGATCAGCCAGGAAACCGACCCGACCAGCGGGAACACCAGAACGAGGATCGCCCAGAGGGGCTTCGGCATGTGCCGGATGTCCTCGTCCTTCGTGCTGATGCAGTCGATGAACGTATAGACGCTCAGCGCCAGCGGCACGAGGAACATCAGCAGCCTGAGCATATGGCGACAGCCTCCCGGAACGCGGTGGAGGGCGGCTCGGACCAGCCCCGTGACGGGGCCAGGGTAACCGCTCGGGGATACTGGGCCCCATGGCTTACGACGATCTTCGCTCCCTGCTCAGGGCACTGGAGCGCGAAGGTGACCTCAAGCGCGTCAAGGTCGAGGTCGATCCGCATCTGGAGGTCGGTGAGATCGTCGACCGGGTGCAGAAGTCCGGTGGCCCGGCGCTCCTCTTCGAGAACGTGAAGGGCTCGTCGATGCCCCTCGCCATGAACGTCTTCGGGACCGACCGGCGGCTGCTGAAGGCGCTGGGGCTGAAGTCGTACGCCGAGATCGGCGAGAGGATCGGCGGGCTGCTGCGGCCCGAGCTGCCGCACGGGTTCGTCGGCGTGCGCGAGGCGTTCGGCAAGCTCGGCGCGATGGCGCACGTACCGCCGAAGAAGGTCAAGTCCGACAACGCGCCCGTGCAGGAAGTCGTCCTGCACGGCGATGACGTGGACCTGGAGCAGCTTCCGGCGCTGTTCACCTGGCCGCAGGACGGCGGCTCCTTCTTCAACCTCGGTCTGACGCACACCAAGGACCCGGAGTCCGGCGTCCGCAACCTCGGCCTGTACCGCCTCCAGCGCCACGACAAGCGCACGATCGGCATGCACTGGCAGATCCACAAGGACAGCCGCAACCACTACCAGGTCGCCGCCCGCCGGGGCGAACGCCTGCCGGTCGCCATCGCCTTCGGCTGCCCGCCCGCCGTGACCTACGCGTCCACCGCCCCGCTCCCCGGTGACATCGACGAGTATCTGTTCGCCGGGTTCCTCGCGGGCAAGCGGACCGAGATGGTCGACTGCAAGACCGTGCCGCTCCAGGTGCCGGCGCAGGCGGAGGTCGTCCTGGAGGGCTGGCTGGAGCCGGGCGAGATGCTGCCGGAAGGCCCCTTCGGCGACCACACCGGCTTCTACACCCCGCAGGAACCCTTCCCGGCGCTGACGATCGACTGCGTCACGATGCGCAAGCGCCCGCTGCTCCAGTCGATCGTCGTCGGCCGCCCCCCGACGGAGGACGGCCCGCTGGGCCGGGCGACGGAGCGTTTCTTCCTCCCGCTGCTGAAGATCATCGTCCCGGACATCGTGGACTACCACCTCCCCGAGGCGGGCGGCTTCCACAACTGCGCGATCGTCTCGATCGACAAGAAGTACCCCAAGCACGCGCAGAAGGTGATGCACGCGATCTGGGGGGCGCACATGATGTCCCTGACCAAGCTGATCGTGGTCGTGGACAGCGACTGCGATGTGCACGATCTGCACGAGGTCGCGTGGCGGGCCCTCGGCAACACCGACTACGCCCGTGACCTCTCGGTCGTGGAAGGCCCCGTCGACCATCTGGACCACGCCTCCTACCAGCAGTTCTGGGGCGGCAAGGCGGGTATCGACGCGACGAAGAAGTGGCCCGAGGAGGGCTACACCAGGGACGGCGGCTGGCCCGACATGGTGGTGTCGGACCCGGCCACGGCGGCGACGGTCGACCGCCGGTGGAAGGAGTACGGCCTGTGATGAGCAGCGCGTCCGCCGCGATCCCCCAGCCGGGACGGACGAAAGCGTTCCTCCGGCTGGTGATGATCGAGCACTCGGTCTTCGCGCTGCCCTTCGCCTACATCGCCGCCCTGACGGCGATGTACGAGTGGGACGAGAACATCCACTGGGCCCGGCTGCTCCTGGTCACCATCTGCATGGTGGGCCTGCGCACCTTCGCGATGGCCGTCAACCGGATCATCGACCGCGAGATCGACGCCCGGAACCCGCGCACGGCCCACCGCGAACTGGTCACCGGCGCGATGTCCGTACGTCACGCCTGGACCGGCGCGCTCATCGCCCTGGTGATCTTCCTGGGCGCGGCGGCGCTGCTGAACCCCCTCTGTCTGGCCCTGGCCCCCATCGCGGTCGTCCCGATGGTCGTCTACCCCTACGGCAAGCGCTTCACGAACTTCCCCCAGGCGATCCTCGGCCTCGCCCAGGCCATGGGCCCGATCGGCGGCTGGCTGGCGATCAGCGGCACCTGGTCCTGGGACGCGGTGATCCTGGGTCTCGCCGTCGGCATCTGGATCGGCGGCTTCGACCTGATCTACGCCTGCCAGGACGTCGAGACCGACCGCGAGGTCGGCGTGATGTCGGTCCCGGCCCGCTTCGGCATCCCGGCGGCGATCTGGGCCGCCCGCGGCTGCCACGCCATCACCACCGCCCTGTTCGCCTGGTACGCCGTCGCCACCGACGCCGGTGCCTTCTTCTGGCTCGGCCTCCTGATCGTCGCGGGCGCCTTCCTCTACGAACACTCCATCGTCCGCCCCAACGACCTCTCCCGCCTGAACCGCGCCTTCTTCAGCGTCAACGGCTTCATCGGCATCGCCCTGTTCGTGTGCGCGCTGCTGGATCTGCTGGTGCGGGGTCTGACCGTGTGACTAGCGTGCGGCCTACCATCGAGTGCAGACAAAGGGAGGCTGACGTGACCGTCTCGGACAGCGACCGCCTGCACTCGCAGCTCGCCCGGTACGAGGACATGTTCCGCGGGTACCGGATGGAGATTGTCGAGGGCAACATCGTGATGAGTCCGCTCAGGCCGTTCCACAACGAGACCATCGTGCGGTTCTGGGTCCAAGTAGAAGCTCAGCTCGGCAAGGAATGGGGCCTGATCAGCGACGTTGCGATCCCCTTCAGCTCGGATTTCGAATTCTGCCCCGATATTGCGGTCATTCCGGCGGCCGAAAAGGGCCGGAATCTGACCGCGTATGCGCCTGACCTCATTGAACTGGCCGTGGAGGTGGTTTCGCCAAGCAGTGTCCGCAACGACTACGAGATCAAGAACCAGAAGTACGCGGCGCGGGGCATCCCGAACTACCTGATCCTCGATCCCCGCAACGGAACCCTCGTTACGCACTGGAACCCGGGCCCTGAGGGGTACCTCGGACGCGACACACTTCCCTACGGAGGCAAGGTCACCGTGGAGACCAAGCTCGGGCAGCTTGTCATCGACACCGACGCGCTTCCAATCGACCCGGACGCGTCGCCTCAGCCCTGAACCCCACCCCGCAGGGTCCGGCGTCTGCGCAGTACGAACGCCGCCGTCACCCCCGCTATCAGCCCGATCAGGTGGCCCTGCCAGCTGATGCCGGACTGGGGGGCCAGGCCCGACAGGAAGGTGCCGCCCCAGATGGCGGCGATGAGGACGCCGGCCAGGATGCCGAGCGGGCGGCGCTCCACGAAGCCGGTGACGACGAGGTAGCCGAAGAGGCCGAAGATCAGGCCGGACGCGCCGGCCGTGTTGGTGCCGGCCGGGGCCACCAGCCAGACCCCGAGGCCGTCGGCCACGATGATCAGGGCGCAGACGGCCAGGAACCGGCGTATCCCGCTCAGGGCGGCCACGAAGCCGAGGACCAGCAGCGGCACCGTGTTGGCCGCCAGGTGGCCGAAGCCGAAGTGGATGAAGGACGCCGGGATCACATCGACCAGCTCGGACGGCGTACGCGGCACGATCCCGAAGCTGTCCAGCTCATGGCCGGTGGCCACGTCGATCACTTCCAGGAGCCACAGCAGGGCCACCCAGGCCAGCATCAGCTTGGCCGCCGCCCACGCCCGGGCCCCGCCGCCCCCGCGACCACCGGTGTTCACGCCGAAGCGCCGCCCGAATCCCTGCCCGAATCCCGGCCCGCGTCCCTGCCCGAATCCCGGTCCGTAGCCCGGTCCCTTCGATCCGCTCGGCCCGCTCGGTCCGTTTGATCCGACGTCCGCCATGGCACCCCCCGCGACTGGTTCGTCCCTTCAAGGAACGCCCCGGACCCCTTGACCGGTTCCCGCCCCGCCGGGCCGGATATTCCCACCCCCTCGGGCCGGATAGGCTCGGAGGCGTGAACCCAGTCAAGCCAGGAGAGACGCCCCGTGCGCCTTGGATCGTGGGGGTGTCCGGCGCTTCGGGCACCCCATACGCCGCCGCCGTGCTCCGCGCGCTCCTCGCGGCGGGGGAGCGGGTCGACCTGATCGTCTCCCGCGCCTCCCGGCTGACCCTGCTCGACGAGACCGGCCTGCCCTTCCGTGACGCCCACTGGCAGGGCGACCTGCGCGAATGGCTGGCCCGGGGCGCCGACGGCAAGCCCGGCACCTTCGCCGTCGACCTCGGCGGCGTCCGCTACTGGAGCGCCGGGGACCTGGCCGCCGGGCCGTCCTCGGGGTCGTACGGCACCCAGGGGATGCTCATCGTGCCCGCCTCCACGGCCTGTGTCGCCGGTGTCGCCCTCGGGCTCTCCAAGGATCTGCTCCAGCGCGCGGCGAGTGTCACCCTCAAGGAGCGCCGCCCGCTGATCGTCGCCGTACGGGAGACCCCGCTGAACGGGCAGACCTTGCGCCACCTCGTCACACTGGACGACGCGGGGGCGTCGGTCGTCCCCACCTCGCCCGCCTTCTACGCGGGCGCCACCCACATCCAGGACCTGGTGGACTTCGTCGCCGGCCGGATCCTGGACGCGGCGGGCGTCCCTCACACGCTCTACCGCCGGTGGACCGGCGAACTGGGCGGCGGAGGACAGGGCAGCGGCTGAGCCCCGCTGGTCCCGAGTCAGCCCCCGAGTCAGCCCCCGAGTCAGCCCCCGAGTCAGTCCCTGAGTCAGCCCCGAGTCGGCCCCGAATCAGCTCTCTGCATCTGCTCTGAATCCCCTGCACTCACCCCCCTCAATTCTCTTCTGTTCTCTTCAGTGGAAGGCTTCGATCGCATGGACGCCGTGGACAGGCAGCTCATCCAGGCCCTGAGGGAGAACGGCCGGGCCTCGTACGCCGAGCTGGGCCGTCTCGTCGGTCTGTCGGGCCCCAGCGTCACCGACCGCATCAACCGGCTGGAGGCGGCCGGGGTCATCACCGGCTACCGGGCCACCGTGGACGCCGCCTCGCTCGGACTCGGTGTCATCGCCCTCATCGGCATCTCGCTCTCCGACGCCGCCGACCACGAGGACGTGGCCCGGCGGATGAAGGATCTGCCGGAGATCGAGGACTGCTGGTTCATCGCCGGTGACGACTCCTTCATGCTCAAGGTGCGCGCCACCGACGTGGACGGCCTGGAGAAGATCATCCGCCGGCTCAGCGGCACCAAGGGCGTCTCCCGCACCCGTACCACCATCGTGCTCTCCACCAAGTGGGAGAACCGGGTCGGGGAGTTGCCCGAGGAGGTCTGAGGCCCCGCGCGAGCGGGGGGTACGGTTGGCCGAGTTGTCGGAGAAAGGGCATACGCATGGACGCCGGGCTCAAGCGGGAGCTGGGGGAGAAGGTCCGTTCCGGTGAGCGGCTGACCCACGAGGACGGCCGCGCGCTCTACGCGGCGGACGACCTGGCCTGGCTCGGCGGCCTGGCCCACGAGGTCCGCACCCGCCACAACGGCGACCGCGTGCACTTCGCCGCGACCCGGCACCTCGACACGACCGTCGTGGCGGCCTCGCGACGTGCCGGGGAGCTGGCCGGCGAGGGGCTCACCGAGCTGTACCTGTCCAGCGGCCCCGACCCCGACCCCGACCTGCCCTGGGACGAGCGCATCCGCTCGCTGCGCGAGCTGACGGCCGCCCTGCCGGACGTCTCGCTGCACGCGTTCACCGCCACCGGCATCCAGCACGCCGAGACCCTCACCGGGCGGCCCGCCGCCCAGCTCCTGGACGAGCTGATCGATGCCGGGCTCGCCTCGCTGACCGGCGGCGCCGGGACCCTCGGCTGGGCGGACTGGTCCCGCATCCAGCGACTGGCCCACGCCAAGGGCCTGAAGACCCCGTGCACCGTGCTCCACGGCGAGAGCGAGGACCCCGGTCACAAGGTCGCCCAGGCGCTGCGGCTGCGGGAACTCCAGGACGAGACCGGCGGCTTCCAGACCGTCGTACCGCTGCCCGTCCCGCTCTCCGGAGCCCGTACGGCCACCCCGCTGGAGACCCTCAAGACGTTCGCCGTCTCCCGTCTCCTGCTCGACAACGTCCCGCACCTCAAGGTCCGCCTTCCGATGTACGGCGTACAGACCGCCCAGCTCACCCTCCAGCACGGCGCCGACGACATCGACGCCGCCCCCGGTGCCTGCGGCTCACCGGCCGAGCCCCCGCTCACCCGCGAGGACCTCCTCGACCTGATCCGTGACGCGGGTTTCCGCCCGGCGGAGCGCACCGCGCGCTACACGCTCGTCCAGGAGTACGAGGGCCCGGACCCGGCCCGCCGAGAGGCCCCGCAGCCGATGCGGCTGTGAACCACGGAATCACCGGAGTCACCAGAGTCATCGGAATCACCGGAGCCGCCCGCCCCGCACCACACGAGACGGATCACCCCCGCCCCATGTCCACCCCCACCCCCACCCCCCTCACCTTCACCCTCGACCCCGCCGTGGACCCCGCCCTGCGGGACGGCATCCTCGATCTGTGGGCGGACGTCTCCAACGCCGGGGGAGCCGTCGGTTTCGTGCCGCCGGTCGACCGGGAGACGATCCGCCCCGAACTGGTGAGGCAGTTCGCCGCGATGGCCGAGGGACGGGCCCGGCTGCTCGTCGGGCATGACGGGGAAGGCCGGGTCGCCGCCTCCGCGTTCCTCACCTTCAACAGCCACCGTCTGATGACCCACTGGATCTGGCTGTACACGGTGATGGTGCACCCGCGTCACCAGGGCGCGGGCCACGGCCGGGACCTGCTGGCCGAAGCCGCCCGCGCGGCCCGCCGGTTCGACGGCATCGAGGCGATCCGGCTCGCCTGCCGGAGCGGACTCGGCCTGGAGCGGTTCTACGGCTCGTGCGGCTACAAGGAGGTCGGCCGGATCCCCGGCGCGATCCGGGTGGCCCCCGGCGACGACCGCGACGACGTCATCATGCTGCTGCCGCTCACCTGACCTCGTACCGCACCCGCTTCCCGGACCTCACCGATGGCGTGCTTCACTGGACGGTGTCCCATTGGGGACGTTCGTACCGCCCGCGCCGCGGGGCCCCCAGGAAACGGAAGAGTGGATAGAGATGCTCCGCTACACGCTGATGCGCCTCGGGGTCTTCGTGGCCTGCCTCGTGGTCGTCTGGGGTCTCGTCTACTCCGGTGTGGCCCCGCGTGGCCTCGGCGAGTCCAACGGCATGTGGGTCGTCCTGCTCGCGCTGGTGATCTCGGCGCCGATCAGCTTCGTGGTGCTGCGCAAGGAGCGGGACCGCGCCTCGGTCGGGATCGTGAACCGGGTCGACAAGATGAAGGCCAACCTGGACGCCAACCGCACCCAGGAGGACGACGCCGACGACGCCGCCCGCGCGCAGACCTCGTAGCGGTCGCGGCAGTACAACCGTACGTCCAGACCCACGCACCCCGGATCACCCGGGGTGCTTTGCTTTGTAGGGGTGGGCACCGTGTTGTACCTCTCAAAGAAAGGCTTTGAGGATCTCAAAGCCCGGGTGTTACGGTCTAGACATGAAGTCCGCAGCCGAGTCCGTCATGCCTCCGAGCGTTCCGCTCGTCGAGCGCCTGCATGTGGACCTCTGCCGGTGCGCCTCCGCCAGCTGTCGTCACTGACAACGTTCTCCCGGCCCATCCCCTTCAGGGCCCCGCCAGTTCAGCGCCAGCACTTCCCCGTCCCCCGTTTGCGCATCCCCCCGGAGCATGTCCGTGTCCGAAAACGCGAATTCCCCCAAGCTGCCCGCAAGAGAGCGCTTCCGAGTGCCCTTCTGGGCCCAGATCATCATCGGTCTCGCGCTGGGCGTCCTGCTCGGCTGGATAGCCAGGACGTACGACGTCTCCTGGCTGGTGACCACGCTCGACAAGGTCGGCGGCATCTTCATCGGGCTGCTGAAGCTCGCCGTCGCCCCGCTCGTCTTCTTCGCGATCCTGGTCTCGATCACCAATCTGCGGAAGGTCAACAACGCCGCCCGGCTGGCCTCCCGCACGCTGCTCTGGTTCATGATCACCTCGCTGATCGCGGTGGCCATCGGCATCGTCATCGGCCTGGTGACCAACCCCGGTTCGGGCACCGGCCTGACCCCGGCGGACGGCGCCGCGCCCGAGTACCGGGGCTCCTGGCTCGACTTCCTGACGGGCATCATCCCGACGGACGTCATCACGCCGTTCACCGAGCTGAACGTGCTCCAGATCGTCTTCATGGCCGCCGTCGCCGGTATCGCCGCCCTGCAACTCGGTGAGAAGGCCCAGCCGATCCTCACCCTCAGCGAGTCCGTCCTGGAGCTGCTCCAGAAGGCCCTGTGGTGGGTCATCCGGCTCGCCCCGCTCGGCACGGTCGGTCTGATCGGCAACGCCATCGCCACCTACGGCTGGGACCTGCTCGGCAAGTACGCCACGTTCACCGCCGACATCTACGTCGGCTGCGCGATCGTCCTGTTCATCGTCTACCCGGTGCTGCTCGCCACCGTCGCCAAGGTCAACCCGCTCCAGTTCTTCAAGGGTGCCTGGCCCGCGCTCCAGCTGGCGTTCGTCTCCCGCTCCTCGGTCGGCACCATGCCGGTGACCCAGAAGGTGACCGAGCGGCTCGGGGTGCCGAAGGAGTACACGTCCTTCGCGGTGCCGTTCGGCGCCACCACCAAGATGGACGGCTGCGCCGCGATCTACCCGGCCATCGCCGCGATCTTCGTCGCCCAGATCTTCGACATCCAGCTCGGCGTGGGCGACTACCTGCTCATCGCGTTCGTCTCCGTCGTCGGCTCCGCCGCCACGGCCGGTCTGACCGGCGCGACCGTCATGCTGACGCTCACCCTGTCCACGCTCGGCCTGCCCATGGAGGGCGTCGGTCTGCTCCTCGCGATCGACCCGATCCTCGACATGATCCGCACCGCGACCAATGTCGCCGGACAGGCCCTGGTCCCGGTCCTGGTCTCCGCCCGAGAGGGCATCCTCGACCGCGACGCCTATGACAAGGCGGGCGGCTCCCTGGTGGACGAGCCGGTGCAGGACCAGCGGAAGGTACCGGTCCCGGCCTGACCCCCGCCCCCTTGGCCTGCCAAGGAATCCCGGCCCCCCGCGGGCGCCGCCCGCCAGGGGGCGGGGCCCCGCGCCGGGGGGGGGGCCCGCCCCGCCCGCGCCCGCCCGGGCCCC
>NZ_JBHYUG010000001.1:75762-138903 GCF_042749375.1 Streptomyces sp. NPDC059477
GCGGGGGGGGCCGGCTTGTCTGGGGGGCCCCCCCGGGGCCGTGCGGGGCACAGCAGCCGCGGCCCAGCGCCAGGACCCAGTCCCTCGACCCCCCACCCCTTACCCCCGCAGAACCGCCCGGCAGTCCCCCCAAGCCCCCTCCCCCAGCAACGGCCGCATCCGGGTGAACAGGGCCAGTAGCTCCCGTCCGTACCGCGCCCGGAAGTCCTCGTCCTGCGTGGCGATGTCGAGTTCGTTCGCGGCCGTCAGCTCCGCGAAGTCCCGTAGGCGGCTGGACGGCAGCACCCGGACCACCCCCGTGAACCGGTCGTGGAACGGCCCCTCCGGCAGCCCCGGATACGTCGCCCCCCGGTCGCAGCTCGCGTAGAGGTACACCAGCGCCTCCGCCTCCGCCCCGATCGCGGCGGCGATCGCGCCCCGCCGGTCCAGCGGCAGCAGCGTCTTCGCGAAACCGTCCGTCCCGTACAGCGCATGGCAGAACCCGGCCAGTTGCAGCGCGGGTCGCGCCTGCCACCGGGCCAGCCTCAGATGCACCCGGTCCAGATGCGCGTACAAGGTCCCGCCGGGATGCGGTAGCGAGTCCGCCCCGAGATGCCGCAGCAGCGTCGCGGCACGGGTGTGGGAGGACGGCGGCGCGGCCGTCCCTTTGCGCGGCTGTACGGAGGGCACGGTGGTCCCCTTTCCGACGCGGCTCATGGGGTCGGCACCCGCCCCGCACCGCCTCCGGGTCCGGACCAGAGGCATGAGGAACGGACAGCGGGTTGCCGCCCCGGGGAGCGGCCGGCTCCCCGTTGATCGATCGTCCCAACGCCCCATCCGCTTAGTCAATCCTAAGGATTCCTCGCAACACCCCAGTGTTAGCTTGGAGTTATGACCCTTGAGGATCTGCGAGTGTTCGTGGCGGTGTGCCGCGCGGGCAGTCTGAGCGCGGTGGCCCGGCAGTTGGGGGTGACCCAGTCGGCGGTCAGCCAGCATGTGAAACGCCTGGAGCGCGAGACGGGCGTCAGCCTGCTGGAACGCCAGCCGCGCGGCGTCGCCCCGACCCGCGCCGGCCAGATCCTGGAGGCGGCGGCCTCCGAAGGACTCGCCGGACTCGATCTCGCCCTGCGCAACCTGCGTGAACTCGCCGACGGCGAGACCGGCTCCGTCCGCGTCGCCACGGGCGCCACGACCGTCCGGCACTTCATGGCCGACGCCGTCGTCGCCTTCCGCCAGCGTTACCCCGAGGCCAGCCTCGAATTCCACACGGAACCCTCCAGCCGCGCCTGCTTCGACGCCCTCGCCGACAGCGAACTCGACCTCGCCTGGGTCACCCTCGGCCCGCCCGTCCGGGGCATCGAACAGCGGGCGGTGGTCGACCTGCCCTGGGTCCTGGCCGTACGAGCCGACGACCCCCTCGCCGGCCGCCCCCACGCCCAGGTCCGCGAACTCGCCGACCTGCGCCTGATCCGGCTCCCCCCGAACTCCACCTCCGCCGCCCAACTGGACGCGGGCTGCGCGGAGTTGGGCGTCCGCTTCTCCTTCGACACCAGCGTGACCGACTGGGACACGGCCCTGTTGCTGGCCGAACTGGGCCTGGGCAGAGCGGTGGTCCCCGCCCTGCCCAGGTTGCACATCAACGGCACCGCCACCCCACCCACCGGCGACCTGCGCCTGGTCCCGCTCCCCGAACTCCGCCCCCTGACCGTCGGCTGGGCGGTCCGCCGCTGGTCGGCCCTGTCGCCCCTGGCCAGAGCGTTCGCGGAAACGGTCGCGGTGTGAGTCGTCCGGTACGGGTCTGTCAGCGCCCCGCGAGGCCGAGGAACCGGTCCCAGGCGTCGGCGGAGAGCGCGAGCTGGGGGCCGGTGGGGTTCTTGGAGTCGCGGATGTGGATGGTGTGGGGGCAGGTGGCGACCTCGACGCATTCGCCGCCCGCGCCGCTGCTGTAGCTGGACTTGCGCCAGGTGTAGGAGGCTTCGACACAGTCGCCGCCTTCACCACTGCTGTAGCTGGACTTGAACCAGGTCCGTGCCTCGGTGGTCATAGCTCCTCCAGCTTCTATGCGATCAGTGCTCGTGATGCCTTGCGCTGAGGGTGAGGAACCGGTCCCAGGCGTTGGCGGAGAGCGCGAGCTGGGGGCCGGTGGGGTTCTTGGAGTCGCGGATGCGGATGGTGTGGGGGCAGGTGGCGACCTCTACGCAATCGCCGCCAGAGCCGTCGCTGTAGCTGGACTTGAACCAGGTCCGTCCCTCGGTGCTCATAGCTCCTCCAGCTTCTTCTTGATCAGTGCTTCTGACTCCAGAGGGTTCAGAGCCATAGCCCGCATGATCCCATAGCGGTCGGCGATCTTCCGGACCTCATTCCGGTCGGTGATCAGCTGAGGGAATGCCTGTGCCTCGGTGTACGCCACCTGCCCATGCTCCTTGGGAGTCAGCAGGTTGAAGGCGCTGCTCAGATTGGGATGAGCCTCAATGCACGTGGGCAGCACCTGAATCTCGACATTCCGCATGCTCCCCATGTGCAGCAAGTGCCGCAACTGCCCAGCGAAGACCTCCCGTCCGCCGATCGGCCGGTCGAGAATGACCTCTTCGAGCACGTAGCTGACAATCGGGACAGGCCAGCCTTCGAACAACTGCTGTCGGGAGAGCCGGTCGGCGATGCGCTTCTCGATGGTCCCCTCGTCGTAGAGCGGACGCCAGTGAGTGAAGACCGCGCGCGCATAGCCCTCGGTCTGGAGCAGCCCTTGCACCACCTGGTTGCTGTAGTGGTGCAGCTCAACCGACTGAGCCTCCAGCGTGGCATAGCTCCGGTACCACTCCGGATGCCGAAGCCGAGCCTTCTTGATCGCCTGATGGACGTCCGGAATCATCTTCTTCAGCAGGCCGTTGGCGTCGAGGAGCTTGTCCGCCAACTCCAGCAGTTCCGGGCGCGGCACCCGCACCCCGCGCTCCATCGCGCCGATCGCGTCCGGCCCGTAGCTGACCAGGTCGCCGAACTGCTTCTGCGTCAGGCCCTTCCGCTCCCGCAGCAGTTTCAGTACGGTGCCCACCGCCACGAACAGCGCGGCCGACTCCGCGACCTCCAGTGGCAATTCCACCCGCTCCGTCATGTGCCCGTCCTCACGTCGTTGTGGTCACGGCCGACCGGCCGACAAAGGGCACGCCGCATCCGTACGGAACACGGCAGTCGCCCCGCCTCCCCTGGTCAGGGTAGATACACGCGGACACGCTGAGTCACATGAACCCCGAAATCTCCACCCCCCAATTTTCCTGCTACTTCAGCGCCACCCCCCTCGGCGCCCGCACCGCGCGAAACATCACGGAACGTCAGGTCGCTGAGTGGGGGCACCCACGCGGCAGCGAGGCCAACGAGACCGCCAAGCAGGTCGTCGCCGAACTCGCCTCCAACGCGGTTACTCACGGTCGCGTTCGGGGCCGAGGATGCAATCTGCGCCTCCTGCTCCCCTCGGCGGACATCCTCCGGATCGAGGTGAGCGACCCCCGGGGCGAACGCCAACTCCGTTACGTCATCGACCCGGACGCGGAGCACGGCCGTGGCCTGATCCTCGTCACGCTGCTCAGCCTCGCGTGGGGCGTCGCGGACCGGCAGATCGGCAAGACGGTGTGGGCGGAGATCTCCCTCAAGGAACCGGGCCGCAACCGTCGCTAGCGGCGAGGGCGTCCCGCGATCAGAAACGCGTGCGGCTTCGCCTCGCGGACCGTACGGGAGTGGGTCACGAACCCCGTCTCCTCCAGTGGCGCCGCCTTCCGCGCGGGTCGGCGCCGCCGGAAATCGACAGGGCCGGAAGCCGGATCAATCCCGTGCCCGTCCGTCTTCCGGCAGGTAGAAGTAGACGGTTCCCGAACGCCACGGGCCGTGTTCGGTCACCTCGGACTCGATCACCACGTCTTGGATCTCCACAGGGCCCAGAGCCTCGATGGCATCGGCCAGCCGTCGCAAGAGGGCCGGAACGCTGTCGCACCCCGGGCCGACGGGGTTGGCCTGCGAGAAATGGCGCACGGTCCAATGCTCCGGAGGATCAATCATGGGCTGATCGTAAAACCGCTGCGGTCAGCCGTGGTCAGCCGTGGTCAGCCGACGGACCGGGGGCCGGGCGACCCCCATCCCGCGTGGCCGGGATCGTGATGGATCGGACAAGCCCTGGGCGCCCCCACCGACAGACCCCCGGCGACCCCGTACGGATCAAGCCACCCCCACCAGCCGCAGCAGCGCCGTCGCCCCCGCCGCCCCCAGCACCACCCCCACGAACGGCACCCCCCGCCACGCCAGCACACCCCCGACCAGCACCCCCGCCGGACGCGCCCAGCCCGCGAAACCGCCGCCCTCCGTCAGCGCGCCCGTCGCCAGCAGTGCCACCAGCAGCACCACCGCCCCGGCCGCCAGCAGCCCCCGTACCCGATCCGGCAGCTCGACCCGCCCGTGCAGCAGCGGCCCGACCAGCCGGAAGGCATACGTGCCCACCGCCAGCGCCAGGATCATCACCACCGTCGCGTTCACGCCCGCGCCACCTCCCGCCGCCGTCCGTACAGCGCCAGCCCGGCCAGCGCCAGCAGCACCGGCAGGCCCGACGGCACCAGCGGCGTCACCGCCAGCGCCACCCCCGCGCCGACCAGCGCGGCCCGCCGCACCGCCGCGTCCTTGCGCAGCGTGGGCAGCACGAGGGCCACCAGTACGGCGGGGAAGGCCGCGTCGAGGCCGTAGCGCGCGGTGTCGCCGAGCGCGCCGCCCGCCAGCGCCCCGGCCAGGACCCCGAGATTCCACACCACGAACAGACCGATACCGGAGATCCAGAACGCGGCCCGGCGCCGCCGGGGATCCTCCTGCGCGAGCGCGAAGGCGACCGTCTCGTCCGTCACCAGATGCGCCCCCAGCAGCCGCGCCACCCGCCCGCGCCCCAGCACATCCGCCACGGCGAGGCCGAAGGCGACCGTACGGGTGTTGAGCAGCAGGCCGGTCGCCGCGGCGGCCACCGGGCCACCGCCCGCCAGCAGCACCCCGACCGCGCTGAACTGGGCCGATCCCGCGTACACCAGCACCGACATCAGTACCGGCACCCAGACCGGCAGCCCGCCCGCCACGGAGATCGCCCCGAACGACACCCCGACGACCCCACTGGCCAGCCAGACCAGCGAGGCGTCCCGGAGCAGATCCCTGGGTGTTCGGAGTAGCGAACGCATGTTTTCTACAGTGAACGGAAGAGGTAGTGTTCGTCAAGGCGAACAAAATGTCCGACCTGGCGAACGGAATCCGCGATGGACAGCACCCCCCCACCCCGACTCCCCCTCGACTGGATCGCCGGCGCCCTGCGCCGCGAGCGCACCCGCGCCGGGCTCTCCCTCTCCGAACTGGCCAAACGGGCCGGAATCGCCAAATCCACGCTGAGCCAGCTGGAGGCGGCGGCCGGGAATCCCAGCATGGAGACCATCTGGGCGCTGGCGGTGGCGCTCGGCGTGCCGTTCAGCGCGCTGGTGGAGCCGCCCGCCCCGGCCGTCCGGGTGATCCGGGCCGGACAGGGCCCCGCGGTCCGCTCCGGGCAGACCGGCTACTCGGCCGCGCTGCTCTCCGCGAGCCCGCCCGGCGCCCGGCGCGATGTATACGACGTACAGATCGAACCCGGCCCGGCACATGAATCGGAGCCGCATATTCCGGGAACGGTGGAGCATCTCGTGGTGGCGGCCGGACGGGTGAAAGCCGGGCCGCGCGGCGCCGAGGAAGAACTGGACGCCGGGGACTACATGACCTATCGCGGGGATGTCGCCCATTCGTACCGGGGGCTGGTGCCGGGCACGCGGTTCGTCCTGATCATGCAGCACGTGTGAGGGTCGGCCCGGGGGCAATTCCCGAAGAATTCATCTCACCGGGTTCGGAGGTATCGCCGGGCTCGGGGGGAGAAAGGGGCAGGAGCCCCGGCGCCTTACGGCGTGGGGCTCCTTGGGTACTGCGCTCGATCCTGGATCCGAGGAAATCAGACCGGTCAGACCGGGGTGACGTTCTCCGCCTGCGGGCCCTTCGGGCCCTGAGTGACGTCGAAAGACACCTGCTGGTTCTCCTCAAGGGAGCGGAAGCCGCTCGCGTTGATCGCGGAGTAGTGGACGAAGACGTCGGGGCCGCCGCCTTCTTGGGCGATGAAACCAAAGCCCTTTTCGGCGTTGAACCACTTCACGGTTCCGGTAGCCATAAGCCCTCCTTGGGCCCAAAGGGTTGCCCTGCTCCAGAACCAGCAAGTGTGAAGATGTAATTCTGCACAACTGCCCTAAGTCCAAGAACGACGAGAGCCCGCGGTCACATGCTCCGCAGGCTCTGTACTGCAAGGGAAACCAAACTGCAACTTGCGGCGAGCCTAGCACGCACGCGACGGAATGCAATAGAGGTCAAGATCACGCCACTGGGGTGTTTGAACGACCGTACGAGCGGTGCTGGCGGCGACGCCCCACCGGGAAGGGCCGCACCCGGTATCGCACCACCCAGGGTCTAGCCTCGCCGTGTGGACAATTCTCGCATCCGGCCGCGCGTCGGCCACATCCAGTTCCTGAACTGCCTGCCCCTGTACTGGGGGCTCGCGCGAACCGGAACCCTCCTCGACTTCGACCTGACGAAGGACACTCCGGAGAAGCTCAGCGAGCGACTGGTCCGCGGTGATCTCGACATCGGCCCCATCCCCGTCGCGGAGTTCCTGAAGAACGCCGACGACCTGGTGGTCTTCCCCGACATCGCGGTCGGCTGCGACGGCCCCGTCATGTCCTGTGTGATCGTCTCCCAGGTCCCGCTGGACCGGCTCGACGGTGCCCGGGTCGCCCTCGGCTCCACCTCCCGCACCTCGGTGCGGCTGGCCCGGCTGCTGCTGGCGGAGCGCTACGGCGTACAGCCCGACTACTACACCTGCCCGCCCGACCTCAGCGTGATGATGCAGGAGGCCGACGCCGCCGTCATCATCGGTGACGCGGCGCTGCGGGCCAATCTCCACGACGGGCCCCGCTACGGCCTCGACGTGCACGACCTGGGCTCGCTCTGGAAGGAGTGGACCGGGCTGCCGTTCGTCTTCGCGGTGTGGGCCGCCCGCCGCGACTACCTGGAGCGCGAGCCCGAGCTGACCCGGCAGGTGCACCAGGCGTTCCTGTCCTCGCTGGAGCTGTCCCGGCAGGAGGTCGCCAAGGTCGCCGAGCAGGCGGCCCGCTGGGAGGAGTTCGACGAGCAGGTCCTGGAGCGGTACTTCACCACCCTCGACTTCCACTTCGGCGCGCCGCAGCTGGCGGCGGTGGAGGAGTTCGCCCGCCTGGCCGGTCCGGCGGCCGGTTTCCCGTCGGACGTACGGGTGGAACTGCTGCGCCCCTGAGGTCCCGGCCATGGGTGTCCCGGGCAGGTTTGCTGCTTATACGCTTCCGGGCAGCAGGCGCGTACCGGCAGGCACCACAGGGGACCGGCCCACGGGGATCGCCCCACGGGGGGCCGGGCCCGCAGGGGATCGGGCACACAGGGGGATGAGGCCGCCATGCAGCCGCTCGGAGCCGATGAACCGTCCGTCGTGGGCCCCTACCGGCTGCTCGGCCGGCTGGGGTCCGGCGGCATGGGCCGGGTCTATCTCGGCCGCAGCGCGGGCGGCCGTACCGTCGCCGTGAAGATCGTCCATCCGCACTTCGCGCTGGACGAGGAGTTCCGCGAGCGCTTCCGCCGCGAGATCGCCGCCGCCCGGCGGGTCGGCGGCGCGTGGACCGCGCCCGTCCTGGACGCCGACCCCGAGGCGCCGGTGCCCTGGGTGGCCACGGCGTACGCGGCCGGACCCTCGCTGACCACGGCGATATCCGACGGCGGCCCGCTGCCCACGCACTCGGTACGCACCCTCGGCGCGGGCCTCGCCGAGGCGCTGAGCGCCGTCCACGAACTGGGCCTGGTGCACCGGGACGTCAAACCCTCCAACGTGCTGCTGACCCTCGACGGCCCCCTCCTCATCGACTTCGGCATCGCCCGCGCCATCGACGGCACCGCGTCCCTCACCTCCACCGGCGTCTCCGTCGGCTCCCCGGGCTATATGTCCCCGGAGCAGATCCTCGGCAAGGGGATCACCGGCGCGGCCGATGTCTTCTCGCTGGGCGCGGTACTGGCGTTCGCGGCGACCGGGGAGCCGCCCTTCCCCGGGGACACCACGGCGGCCCTGCTCTACAAGGTCGTGCACGAGGAGCCGCACCTGACCGGCCTCGACGGCGCCCTGCGCGACCTGGTCGCCGCGTGCCTGCGCAAGGACCCGGCGGCCCGTCCCGCCCCCGCCGAGATCGCCGCCCGGCTGGCCCCCGAGGGCGCGGCCCGGCTGGTCGCGGGCGGCTGGCTGCCGGGACCGCTGGTGGAACAGGTGAGCCGGGGCGCCGTACGCCTGCTGAATCTGGAGGCGGCGCAGGACGCGGTGCCGTCCGGGCCGGTGGGGTTCAGCAGGCCGGCGGTGGGGGAGTTCGGGCCGCCGCCCGTGATGGGGGCGGCCGAGCCGAGAGATGCCGTACCGGGGCCGACGGATGCCGTACGGGTCCCGGAGCCGGAGCCGAGGGATGCCACGCCCGTGCCGGAACCGGGCACGGGCGGCGGTGCCGGCCGCATATCCGTCTCCGTGGCGGCGACCACCACCGGGGGCGGGGTGTCCGGGCGGCGCCGGGGGCTCAGCTGCACGGTGGCGCTGGGGGTGGCCGCGGCGCTGGCGGCGGTGACCGTCGGCTCGGTCTTCGTCCTCGACCTGCTGCCGGGTGGCATCGACCTGGGACCCTCGACCGGTACCGACAGCGGCCAGGCGTCGCCCTCCCCGAGCGCCGGGTCGACGGAGGCCGACAGCGAGGCCATGGACCGGGTCCCCGCGTCCTACCTGGGCACCTGGGAAGGCGCGGGCGCGGGCCTGGACGGGGCCGTCCCCATGGGGACCTTCCGTCTCGTCGTCGAGCAGGCCGAGATCGGCGAACGGCTGGGCGAGGTCAGCAACACCGACCCCCTCGGCGGTGTCTGCGTCGACGAACTCAGCCTGAAGAGCGCCGCGCGGAACGAGGTGGTGGCGGAGGCCAAGGGCGTCGACGGCAACCCGGCCACCTGCTCCCAGACCCCGCACATGGTCACCCTCACCCCGGTCGGCGACGACCTCACGTACTCCTCCGACAGCACCGACTCCGGCGAGCCGACGGCCCGGCTGACGAAGGTCGAGTAACCGTGGCGATCACGGTCGTGTCCGCGCTGCTGTGGGGTGCCGTCACCGGCGCGCTGCTGCCCCGGGCGGCGTACCGCCTCTCCGTCCCCCCGGCGGAGCCATGGCGGGACGCCTGCCCCCAGGGCCACCCGCTCCCCGGCTGGCTGGGCCGCGCGACCTGCCCCCACTGCCCTACGCCGTACGCCCCCTCCGCCCTGCTCCCGGCCATGGTGACGGCCCTGCTGTGCGGGGGCGCGGCGCTGGCGACGGGCCTCCGCCCGGAGTTGGCGGTCTGGCTGCTGGTCCTCCCGCCCGGCGTGCTCCTCGCGCTCGTGGACCGGCGCGTCCACCGCCTCCCGGACGTCCTCACCCTCCCCCTGGCGGCGGCCGTCCCGGCGCTGCTGGGCCTCGCCGCGCTGTTCCCCGCCCACGCGGGCGACTGGCCGACCGCCCTGCTCGGCGCCGCCGCGCTGGCCACCGGTTTTCTGGTCCTCCACCTCATCAACCCCTCCGGCATGGGCTTCGGCGACGTGAAACTGTCCCTCGTCGCGGGCGCGGCCCTGGGCTGGTACGGCTGGCCGACGGTCCTGTTCGGCACGTTCGCGGGGTTCACGGGCGGCGCGGTGTACGCGGGCGCGCTGATCGCCGTACGACGGGCGGGGCGGGGGACGGCGATCGCGTTCGGGCCGTTCCTGCTCGCCGGGGCGTACGCGGGGGTTGTGGTGGGCGCCGCGGGCTGACGGCATCGGGGCGCGGGGGCGGGGCGGGCTGACGGCGTCGGGGCGCGGGGGGCGTGGCGGGCGCCGCGGGCTGACGGCGTCGGGGAAAATCCGCTGACGTAGGCTGGTTCAGTCCGTCCAGACCTGGGACAAAGTCCCTGACCCTTGACGAAAGGGACGCTTCGGTGAGCGAGCAGGCCGACCTCATGCCGTTCGATGTCACAGCCGTCCTCGACCGGGCCGCCGAGGGCGGGCGGATCACGCCGGAGGAGGCGCTCGTCCTGTACCGGGACGCCCCGCTCCACGCGCTGGGCGCCGCCGCCGACGCCGTACGCCGCCGCCGGTACGCCGGGGTCGAGCACATCGCGACGTACATCATCGAGCGGAACATCAACTACACCAACGTCTGTGTGACGGCGTGCAAGTTCTGCGCCTTCTACGCCCCGCCGACGGCCAAGGACAAGGGCTGGACCCGCGACCTGGACGACATCCTGCGGCGCTGCGCCGAGACGGTCGAACTGGGCGGCACCCAGATCATGTTCCAGGGCGGGCACCACCCGGACTACGGCGTGGAGTACTACGAGGAGCACTTCGCGGCGATCAAGAAGGAGTTCCCGCAGCTCGTCATCCACAGCCTGGGCGCCAGCGAGGTCGAGCACATGGCCCGGATCTCCAAGGTCGGCGTGGAGGAGGCCATTCAGCGCATCCACTCCGCCGGGCTCGACTCCTTCGCCGGAGCCGGTGCCGAACTGCTCCCCGAGCGGCCCCGCAAGGCCATCGCCCCGCTCAAGGAGAGCGGCGAGCGCTGGCTGGAGATCATGGAGACCGCCCATGGGCTGGGCGTCGAGTCCACCTCCACCATGCTGATGGGCACGGGCGAGACCAACGCCGAGCGCATCGAGCATCTGCGGATGATCCGTGACGTACAGGACCGGACGGGCGGCTTCCGCGCCTTCATCCCGTACCTCTACCAGCCCCAGAACAACCACCTCAAGGGCCGCACCCAGGCGACCATCTTCGAGTACCTGCGGATGATCGCCATCGCCCGGCTCTTCTTCGACAACGTGGCCCACATCCAGGGCTCCTGGCTCACCACCGGCAAGGACGCGGGTCAGCTCACCCTGCACTACGGCGCCGACGACCTCGGCTCGATCATGCTGGAGGAGAACGTCGTCTCGGCGGCCGGTGCCAAGCACCGCTCCAACCTGCTGGAGATGATCGAGATGATCCGTGGCGCCGACCGGGTCCCGGCCCAGCGCGCCACCACGTACGAGCACCTCGTCGTGCACGACGACCCGGCGGACGACCCGGTCGACGCGCGCGTGATGTCCCACATCTCCTCCACGGCGATCGAGGGCGGCACGGCTCACCCCGAGCTGAAGCTCCTCGCCTCCAGCTGACGACCCGGAGCCGCTGCCGTGCTGACGATCCACGCCGACGGGCGGGGCCACGCTTTCGCGGTGCGCGGGGAGTGGATCACGGCGGTGGGGCCGGTGGCCGAACTGGTGGCCGGTCACCCCGGCGCCCGCGTGCGCGAATGGCCCGGCATGCTCACCCCGGGCCTCATGAACCTCTACGGCCCCGAACTGCTCGACCACGCCTACCACCCCGACCCGCGCGAGGCCGCCGACCTGGGCACCGAGCCCCTCACCGGCGACGCCCTGGCCGCCCTCCCGATGGACGACACACGGTGGGGCGCGAGCGCCCGGCGCGGAGTCCAGCGGATGCTCGCGCACGGGACGGTGGCCGTGGCCGGGGCGCCGACCCGCCCGTCCGTGGAGGCCGCCGTACGGCGCTCCGGGATGGGGGTGGTGGGGCGGCTCGGCGCCCCCGAGGGACCGCCCTCCCTGGACCCCTTCGCCTGTCCGCTGCCGGTGGAGTTCCCCCCGGAGCGCGAGCCCGGCTCCGCCGCCCGCTTCGCCGTCTTCGACGTACGGGATGCGGGCGAGCTGGCGGAGAGGGGCGCGGGCACGTGCGTGGCGACGGTGGTGGCGGGGCGGATCGTGTATCGGCGGCGGTAGCGCGCATCGGGGGTGGGGTGGGGCGGGCCTCCCGACCTGTTGGCGGGCGCCGCGGGGCGGCCCGGCGCGGCCGGGGCCGCGGCGCGGCATTTGCCGGGCCGCGGGCAACCCCCCGACCAACCCCCACCGGCCCGCACCCGGCCTGCCGCCTTTACCCCCCGAGTTACCCCCCCCCGAGTTACCCCCCGAACGCCTCCCCGAACGCCCCCTCCTCCTGCTCCACCCCACTGCACTCCGTCGTCTGCCCCTCCGCACACGCCCGGTCCCGGTACGCCGCCCACATCGACACCCACCCGATGCCCTTCTCCTCGGCGAAGGCCCGTACCTGCCCGGCGTCCTCGACGGTGAACGTCTCGCCCTCGACGTCGTTCACGCCGATCATCGAGGTCAGGGCCATGCCCCGCCACGCCTCGGCCTCGCTCCACCCCAGCGCCTCCATCAACTGCGCGTGCGCCGCACCGGCCGCCTCGACGGCGTAGTCGCCCATGTCGCCGCCGAGGGACTCCGCGTAGTTCATGGTCATGAGATTGACCGTGCCGACCTCCACCCCGTGGTCCCCGGCGGACGCCAGCAGGTTCAGGCCGCCCTCATCGAGCCCGGAGGGCATCACGGGAAGGGTGTACGACACCTCCAGACCGGCCCGCTCCTCCTGGAGCAGCGCGATCGCCTCGTTGCGCAGCCCGACCGACCCGGTGTCGCCGAGGTCGTCGCCCTCGATGTCGAAGTCGGCCTTGGTCGCGTCGACCGCGTCCAGCGCCTCGCCGTACGCCCGCGCCAGCTCCCGCGCGCTGCCGCAGACGGACGCCAGTTCATCGCCGTCCGCCCCGCCGAAGGAGACCCGGACATCGGCGCCGGAGCCGGTGAGCATCGAGACGCGGGTCGGTATCGCCGCGTCGTCGATCGCCACCACCCCGTCCCACATCGGCGTGCACCCCTCGCCGTCGGAGAGGACGAAGGCCAGGTTGTACGACTGCGGCGACCCGGCCCCGTCGACCAGCGAGGGGGTCGTGGCGATCACGTAGGGGGCGTACGCGGTGCCGTCGGCGGCGGCGGACGGCTTCGCGGCGGACGCCGGGTCCGTGCCCTCGCCCTTGCTCTCCGCCTCGCCGGAGCATCCCGTGAGCGCCAGCACCAGGCCCAGCCCGGCCGCCGGCTTCAGCAGAGCCCTCATCGCACACCTATTCGCTTTCGTTGTCACGGCAGATGGGGGACAAGGTATGTCGTCGTGTTCGGCGAGGTGGCCGAAAGCCCGCTTTTCTCGATCGACTTCACGCGGAGCCGGGACGGGCCCGTGCGGCGGCGGCTGCAAGAATGGATCCGTGACCCGCGCCTCCCTGAGCAAGCAGCCGCACGAAGTCGCCTCGATGTTCGACGCCGTGGCGAGACGGTACGACCTGACCAACGACGTGGTGTCGCTCGGCCAGGACCGGGTGTGGCGCAAGGAGGTGTCGAAGGCCGTCGACGCCCGGCCCGCGCAGAAGGTGCTGGACCTGGCCGCCGGTACGGCGACCTCGTCGCTGCCGTTCACGCGTGCGGGCGCGTACGTCGTGCCGTGCGACTTCTCGCTCGGGATGCTCCAGGTCGGCAAGGAGCGGCACTCCTGGATGCCGTTCACGGCGGGGGACGCGACGCGGCTGCCGTTCCGGGACGAGGTCTTCGACGCGGTGACGATCTCGTTCGGGCTGCGCAATGTGCAGGACGTCGACGCCGCGCTGCGCGAGATGTACCGGGTCACCCGGCCCGGTGGACGCGTGGTGATCTGCGAGTTCTCCCAGCCGACGTGGGCGCCCTTCCGGACCGTCTACTCCGGGTATCTGATGCGCGCGCTGCCGCCGGTGGCCCGCACGGTGTGCTCCAACCCGGACGCGTACGTCTATCTCGCCGAGTCGATCCGCGCCTGGCCCGACCAGCCCGCACTGGCCGAGCGGCTCCAGGCGGCGGGCTGGTCGAAGGTGGCGTGGCGGAATCTGACGGGGGGCGTGGTGGCGCTGCACCGGGGGTTCAAGGCGGTGGACTGACGGCGCTGTCCGGGGTGGGGTGGGCCGAGGGGCCTGGCCGGTGGGCTGACGGTCCTGGCCGGTGGACTGACGGCCACGTCCGGTGGGCTGACGGCCACGTCCGCGGCCGTCGCCGCCGCTTCTCAGTGCATCGGCTCGAAGGCGTCCCCGGGTGCGTCCAGTTCCCGTTGCATTCCGCCGCTCGGCGGCCTCGGCACCCTGGGCTCGCGCACTCCCGCGCCGCCCCCGCCCGCTCCCTCGTCCAGGTCGAACCACACGGTGACCACCGCGCCGCGCGGCACCTCCACGCCGGGCGGCGGGTACTGCCGTACGACATAGTCCACGACGGTGAGATGGAAATCGGGTCGGTCGGGCGCGGCGAGCAGGATTCCGTGCGTCTCGGCGGCCTCGCGGGCGTCCACGGCCATCAGTCCGACGAGCTTCGGCACGCGCACTTCGGGTGTTTTGGGTGGTATGCGCACAGATGTCACCCCCTGCGGTACTGGCAGGGTAACCGCCCGGGGGTGTCGTCCGGAAGCGTCAAGTGTCTTTCCGTAGCCGATTACTACTCTCGGTAGCTCTCCGGTATGAGGGCGGTCAGAGGTCGAGCCGGTAGCAGTGACCCTTCTGCTGGGTGGCCGGGGTCAGATAGGTCTCGGCGAGACGCATGCCGAGCCGCTGGGTCACCGCGATCGAGCGGGCGTTGCGGGCGTTGACCATGGCGACCACGCTGCTGGTGCCGGTGGCCCTCAGCCGCTCCAGGGTCAGCCGCGCGGCGGCCGTGACATACCCCTTGCCCCAGTGCTCCCGGCCCAGCCGCCAGCCGATCTCGATCTCGCCCTGCGGACCCCACTCACCGGGCCACGGCTGGGCGCCGGTGAAGCCGAGCACCCGGTCGTGCTCGTCCAGCACGGTCCACAGGCAGAAGCCGCGCTCGGCGTCGTGGCGGCGCTGGCGTGCGGTCAGCTCCTCGTAGACGGACAACTCGGCGGACCGGCCGCCGTGGAACTCCATGACGTCCGGGTCGTCGAAGACGCGATGCCAGGCGACCGCGTCCTCGTCGGTCGGGACGCGCAGTCGTACCACGGGTGGAGCTGAGTTCACGAGGCATCCCCTTCGGCCGGTTGATCAATTCTGCTGAATAGACTGCCCATGTCCAGTGCCGGTCGGCACGCAGATTTCGAGCTTTGGGGAGATCCCGTCGTGACCGAGCCTCTGTCGGACAACACCGCCGATGTGATCGTCGTGGGCGCCGGACCGGCCGGTTCCACGACGGCGTACCACCTGGCCCGCGCCGGACTCGATGTCCTGCTGCTGGAGAAGACCGCGTTCCCGCGCGAGAAGGTGTGCGGCGACGGGCTCACCCCGCGAGCCGTGAAGCAGCTCGTCGCCATGGGCATCGACATCTCCGAGGAGGCCGGCTGGCTGCGCAACAAGGGGCTGCGCATCATCGCCGGCGGCTCCCGGCTCCAGATGGACTGGCCGGACCTGGCTGCGTACCCGAACTACGGACTCGTCCGCAAGCGCGACGACTTCGACGAGCAGCTCGCCCGGCAGGCCCAGAAGGCGGGCGCACGCCTGTACGAGCGCTGCAATGTCGGCGCCCCCGTCGTGGACGACCGCACCGGCCGGATCACCGGCGTGCACGCCAAGCTCGGCGACACGGGGGACAAGCGGGAGGTCACCTTCCACGCACCCCTGGTGGTCGCCGCCGACGGCAACTCCACGCGGCTGTCCCTGGCGATGGGCCTGCACCGCCGCGAGGACCGCCCGATGGGCATCGCGGTCCGGACGTACTTCACCTCGCCCCGCCATGACGACGACTACCTGGAGTCCTGGCTGGAGCTGTGGGACCGCCGCGGCGCCCAGGACCGGCTGCTCCCCGGCTACGGCTGGATCTTCGGCATGGGCGACGGCACGTCCAACGTCGGTCTCGGGGTCCTGAACACCTCCTCCTCCTTCAAGGAACTGGACTGGCGCGAGGTGCTCAAGGCGTGGTGCGCGTCCACGCCGGAGGAGTGGGGCTACACCCCGGAGAACATGACCGGCCCGATCCGCGGTGCCGCCCTGCCCATGGCCTTCAACCGCCAGCCGCACTACACGCGCGGGCTGCTGCTGGTCGGCGACGCCGGCGGCATGGTGAACCCCTTCAACGGCGAGGGCATCGCCTACGCCATGGAGTCCGGCCAGATCGCCGCCGACATCGTCGTCCAGGCGTTCGCCCGCGCGACCCCGGCCCAGCGTGAGATCGCGCTGAGGCGCTATCCCCAGGTCCTGAAGGACACCTACGGCGGCTACTACACGCTGGGCCGCGCCTTCGTGAAGCTGATCGGCAACCCGAAGATCATGAAGCTCGCGGCGGAGCGGGGGCTGACGCATCCGCTCCTGATGAAGTTCACGCTGAAGCTGCTCGCCAACCTCACCGATCCGACGGGCGGGGACGCCATGGACCGGATCATCAATGGGCTGAGCAAGGTGGCGCCGAGGGCGTGACGTCCTCCGGGGCCCCGGGGAGGGCCGGGGGGCTTGGCGCGTCAGGACATCAGGCCGTCAGGCCGTCAGGGAGCGTTCCTTGGCGGCCCGGCGGGCGTAGACGTCCTCCCGGCGGTCCGTCGCCTGCCGCAGTGCCTCCTTCCGGTCCCTTCGTGACAGCCGGTCGATATAGACCTGCCCGTTGACATGGTCGGTCTCGTGCGCGAGGCAGCGGGCGAAGTAGCCGGTGCCCTCGATCAGGAGGGGGGCGCCCTCCTTGTCGTACCCACGCACCACCGCGCGGTCCGGGCGCGGTACCTCCATGGTGGCACCCGGCACTGACAGACAGCCCTCGCCCTCCTCGATCAGGCGTCGCCCGGTCGGGTCGAGCGGTGCCAGTACGGGGTTGACGATGTGTCCGACATGTCGGACGCCGTCGTCGTCGGGGCAGTCGTAGACGAAGAGGCGCAGATCCACTCCGACCTGGTTCGCCGCGAGCCCGGCCCCCTCGGCGACGTACATGGTCAGGAACATGTCGTTGATCAGCGCGGCGAGATCCGGTCCGAACTCGGTGACGTCCCGGCACGGCTTGTGCAGCACCTCCGCACCGACCTCGGTGATCCGCCGTACCGTCCCGTGCCGGGCCTCGGGCGCGAGCCGGGGGTAGGAGCCCACGGGTCGTCCCTGAACGAAAACACTGGGCATGTCTCTTTCTCCTTCTGTTGGTTTGTCGGCTTGCTGGGTCGTTGGCCCGGCGGTCTGTTGACATGGCTGGCCGGTAACCGTCCTTTCGGCCCCGGCCGCCCGTCCGTACCCTCCCCTACTCATGACAGCAGAACACCCCCCACACCACTCCCAGGACTCCCAGGACCTTCAAGGCCCCGAGCACTCCCCGGACCCTCGGAAGCCGGGCGGCGGTTCCAGCCGCCGCCGCTTCCTGGCAGGTACCGGCGCCGCCACGGGCGTCCTCGCGCTCGGGACGACCGGCGGGATTGCCGCAGCCGCCACCCCCGCCAAGCGCGTGGCCGTCCTCGGCGGTGGCGTCTCCGGCCTGAGCGCCGCCCAGGAACTCGCCGAGCGCGGCTACCACGTCACCGTCTACGAGTACTACGACGAACTCGGCGGCAAGGCCCGCTCGATGGACGTCCCCGGCACCGCCGCCGGAGGGCGCGCACCGCTCCCCGGCGAGCACGGCTTCCGCTTCTTCCCGGGCTTCTACCGGAACCTTCCGGACACCATGCGCCGCATCCCGGTCCCCGGCAACGCCGACGGCGTCCGCGGCAATCTGCGCAGCGGCACCGAGGCCCTCTTCGCCCGCGCGGACGGCAGGCCCGACCTGCACTTCCCGTTGCGCCGCGTGACGACCCCGCCCGCCCTGGGCAGCCTCACCCCGAGCTGGATCCGCGATCAGTTGCTGTCGGTCCTGGACCTCGGCACCCGGCTGCCCGCCCATGAGGCGGCCTATTTCGTCGGCCGGGTCCTGGTCCACCTCACCAGCTGCGACGCCCGGCGCGAGGACGAGTGGGAGCGGACGGCGTGGTGGGACTTCATCCGCGCGGAGGAGATGAGCACCGAGTACCGCACCCTGCTCGGCATCGGCCAGACCCGCAACCTGGTCGCCACCCGCGCGGAGGTCGCCTCCACCCGTACCGTCGGCCGGGTCATCATCGAGGCCCTGCTGCTGTGGGGCCTGCTCGGCCGGGGCATGGACGGCCCGGACGCCGACATCGACCGCGTCCTCAACGCCCCGACCAGCGAGGCGTGGATCGACCCCTGGGAGAGCCATCTGCGCTCACTGGGGGTGGAGTTCGCCCTCGGCACCGAGGTACAGGAGATCGAGTACGCCGCCGGACGGATCACCGGCGTACGGGTCGCGGCCCGGGAGGGCGGACAGAACCGGACGATCCATGCCGATCACTACGTCTGCGCGCTGCCCGTCGAGCACGCCCGCCGGACCTGGGGACCGGCCCTGCGCTCGGCCGACCCGCAGCTCGCCCGCTGCGACGCGCTGACCACCGACTGGATGACCGGAGTGATGTTCTATCTGCGCACCCCCACCCCCGTGGTGCACGGCCACATCAACTGCCTGGACTCGCCCTGGTCGGTGACCGCGATCGGACAGGCGCAGTTCTGGGACGGCCGGGACTTCGCCCGCGACTACGGCGACGGCCGGGCCCGTGACTGCCTCTCCGCGATCATCTCCGAGTGGGACAAGCCGGGCATCCTGTACGGCAAGACGGCCCGCGAGTGCACCCGGGACGAGGTGGTCGCCGAACTCTGGGCCCAGCTCAAGGACAGCCTCAACGACTCCGGCAAGACCACCCTCACCGACGCCGACCGCCTCGGCTGGTTCATGGACCCGGCGGTGACCGGTCTGGGCGGCCCCGACCCGCAGAACCGGGAGCAGTTGCTCGTCCATCCGACAGGCACGCTCCACAACCGCCCCACGGCGCGCACCCGGGTGCCCAATTTCTTCCTCGCCGGGGACTATGTCCGCACCGACGTGGATCTCGCGTCCATGGAGGGCGCCAACGAGTCCGCCCGGCACGCCGTGAACGCCCTGCTGGACGCGGAGGGCTCGGACGCGGAGCGCTGCCGGCTGTTCGAGCTGTACCGCCCACCGGAGTTCGAGCCGCTGAAGCGGGTGGACGAGGTGCGGTATCGGCTGGGGCTGCCGAATACGTTCGATCTGGGGTGACGGGGCGGGGCGTCCCGTGCGTCCCGTGAGAAGAAGCGGCCCCGCGAGGAAGCGCCCCGAGAGGAAGCGCCCCGAGAGGAGAAGCGCCCTGGGAGGAAAGCAGGGCGGGACCGCTGCCCGGGCGGCTGCGGTCCCTTCCGCTTCTGCGTCCTGCGTCCTGCGCCTTGGGCAGGTCAGAGCACGCGTACCGCGCCCGACGCCGGGTAGCCGGAGAGGTCCTGGATGACCACGCCCTTGGACGGGTTGGCCGCGTCCAGGTACTGGCCGTCCCCGATGTACACACCGACGTGGTAGGCGGAGCCCTTGCCGCCCCAGTACAGGATGTCGCCGACCTGGAGGTTGGAGGTGCCGACCTCGGTGCCGACCATCGACTGGTCCTGCGAGACCCGCGGCAGATCCACGCCGACCTGCTTGAACGCGGCCTGCACCAGGCTGGAGCAGTCCCAGGCGCTGGGGCCGGTGGCGCCCATGACATAGGCGTCGCCGAGCTGCGCCTTGAGGAAGTCGATGACGGTCGCGACGCTGCCGCTCGCGGGGGCCGAGGCGGTCGACTCGCTGCTCGTGCCGGTGCTGGTGCTGCTGTCGGTGGACGACGACGGCGTCGAGGCCGTGGTGGTGAGCGTGGTGCGCTCGGCGTCCCGCGCGGCGCGCTCGGCGGCCTCCTTGCGGGCCTCCTCGTCGGCCTTCTTCTTGGCCTCGGCCTTCGCCTTCGCCTCCGCGAGGTCGGCCTCCGCCTGCTGGGCGGCGTCGGCCGCGGCGGCGTCGCGCTCGGCCTGGAGTTCGTAGTTCGCGGCGGCCAGCTGCGTGGCGTACGCGGACTTGGACACCTGGACGGACAGGTCGGCCGTCAGGGTGGGCAGTTCGAGGGTCTGGGTCACGGGCTCGGCGGCGTTGGCCGAGGCGGCGGAACCGACTGCCACGGTGCTGAGGATGCCACCGGCCACTCCGGCGCGCATCGCGAGCGACGAGGCGCTGCGGGGCCGGGGTTTCCGGTGGCTGCGTATGTGAGCGGTGAGGGACATGGGACTAACCGGTATCAGGGGCTCCTCCATACCTTCAAGAAACGTGTCCTGCGCCACAGTTGTTCAATCGGTGTGATGAATCCCGGGCGTGTCACTCTTTATTGACGCCGTAACGGACATTGTGGACCGGCCGTAATGCGCCTGTGATCATGGGCTTTCATTGATACGTCCGAATTGCCCCGCACCTACCACCTGTTGCGATTCTTGGCCAACACCCGTTCTCACCTCCCTCTCATCAATGTGGCGGAGGTCACGGAACGGTTACCGGTACTTGTTGCGTCCAGTAGGGGCTCGCTCTTGATCGGCCTCGGAGGTGGGCCGGGGTGGGTGGGGGGTGGGGCGGAGTCCGGCAGGTCGGCTGCCGGGTCGGGGTCGGCGTCCGGGCCGGAGGGTGGAGTGGATCGGCCTTGGTCGGCTCCCGAGTCGGCTCGCGGGTCTGCCCCCCGGTCGGTTCCTGAGTCGGCTCCCGAGTCGGACCCGGACCGCTCGTGAATGCGTGCACACGTCCACATCTCGCCCCGCACCCCCTCCGGGGTGTGAACGCGCTCCACTACCAAGACCGCCCGTCCGGCACCAATTTGCATGCAGCGGAACTCTCTTGATATTGAGACGCACCCTCTGAGCTGCCCTGACGAGCGAAGATGTCGCGATTGGTGATCGCTCGACTGCTTCCAGTGTGAAGATCACCGCTCATCCGGCTTCATGATCCTTCGTCAGGTGGTGGAGATCACAAAGCTTGTGTAATACCCCGTGTCGCAGATCACAGAGCGGCGGGCATAAGATGCGGAGCAGTTGGGCTTGTGACCTGCTTCACATGTTCTCGATCTTCGCCGGGACGAGTGGGACTCGTAGGACTGGTGGGGCGGAGTGCGGGCCCATGCACCACCGCCAGCAGTCAGTGCCGACTGAGAGGAGCGAGGAGCGGTGAACGCGTATGCGCCCATCCTCGTACTGGGAGCCCTCGGGGCAGGCTTTGCGATCTTCTCCGTGGTCATGGCCACGCTGATCGGTCCGAAGCGGTACAACCGCGCCAAGCTCGAAGCCTACGAGTGCGGTATCGAGCCGACCCCCACGCCGGCCGGCGGCGGGCGCTTCCCTATCAAGTACTACCTGACGGCGATGCTCTTCATCGTCTTCGACATCGAGATCGTCTTCCTCTACCCATGGGCCGTCACCTTCGACGCCCTGGGTGTGTTCGGGCTCGTGGAGATGCTGCTCTTCGTGCTCACCGTTTTCGTCGCCTATGCGTATGTATGGCGGCGCGGCGGCCTGGAATGGGACTGAGGGGCCTTTAGCCATGGGACTCGAAGAAAAGCTGCCGAGCGGATTCCTGCTGACCACCGTCGAGCAGGCCGCGGGCTGGGTGCGCAAGTCGTCCGTCTTCCCCGCCACCTTCGGCCTCGCCTGCTGTGCCATCGAGATGATGACCACCGGCGCCGGCCGCTACGACCTGGCGCGCTTCGGCATGGAGGTCTTCCGCGGTTCACCGCGACAGGCGGACCTGATGATCGTGGCCGGCCGGGTCAGCCAGAAGATGGCGCCGGTGCTGCGGCAGGTCTATGACCAGATGCCCAACCCGAAGTGGGTGATCTCCATGGGCGTGTGCGCGTCCTCGGGCGGCATGTTCAACAACTACGCCATCGTCCAGGGCGTCGATCATGTCGTTCCGGTCGACATCTATCTCCCCGGCTGTCCGCCGCGGCCCGAGATGCTGCTGGACGCGATCCTCAAGCTCCACCACAAGATCCAGACCTCCAAGCTCGGTGTGAACGCGGAGGAAGCGGCCCGTGAGGCGGAGGAAGCGGCGCTGAAGGCCCTGCCGACGATCGAGATGAAGGGGCTGCTGCGATGAGCGACGCCAACGGCACCGGCGAGGCGTCGAACGGGGTGAACCCCGAGAAGGACCTCGCCGCCGCCAACCTCCCCGGCCGGCGCGGCGAAGGCGGTGAGGAGATCCGCGTCCAGCGCGGCATGTTCGGCGCCAACAACGGCGGCGACACCTCCGGCTACGGCGGCCTGGTCCGCTCGGTCCGGCTGCCGGGACCCGCGAGCCGTCCCTACGGCGGCTGGTTCGACGAGGTCGCCGACGAGCTGGAGGGCGCCCTGGAGGAACAGGGACTGGTCCCCGAGAACGCGATCGAGAAGACGGTCACCGACCGCGACGAACTCACCTTCCACATCGAGCGCGAGCACCTCGTCCGCGTCGCCCGCACCCTGCGCGACGACCCGGCCCTGCGCTTCGAGCTGTGCACCGGCGTCAGCGGTGTCCACTACCCGCAGGACAAGGGCCGCGAGCTGCACGCCGTCTACCACCTGCGCTCGATCACCCACAACCGGCTGATCCGGCTGGAGGTGAGCGCCCCCGACGCCGACCCGCACATCCCGTCGCTGGTCCCCGTGTACCCGACCAACGACTGGCACGAGCGCGAGACGTACGACTTCTTCGGGATCGTCTTCGACGGTCACCCGGCCCTGACGCGGATCATGATGCCGGACGACTGGCAGGGCCACCCGCAGCGCAAGGACTACCCCCTCGGCGGCATCGCCGTCGAATACAAGGGCGCCCAGATCCCGGCTCCGGACCAGCGGAGGTCGTACTCATGAGCACACAGCACGCGACTGGGCGCGAGACCACTGAGGGCACCGTCTACACGGTCACCGGTGGCGACTGGGACGAGGTCGTCCAGTCCGCGGCCCGCGCCGACGACGAGCGCATCGTCGTCAACATGGGCCCCCAGCACCCCTCCACCCACGGAGTGCTCCGCCTGATCCTGGAGATCGACGGCGAGACGGTCACCGAGGCCCGCTGCGGCATCGGCTATCTGCACACCGGCATCGAGAAGAACCTCGAATACCGCACGTGGACGCAGGGCACCACCTTCGTCACGCGCATGGATTACCTGACGTCCTTCTTCAACGAGACCGCCTACTGCCTCGCCGTCGAGAAGCTCCTCGGCATCGAGGACCAGATCCCCGACCGGGCCACGATCATCCGCGTGCTCCTGATGGAGCTGAACCGGCTCTCCTCCCACCTGGTGTGCATCGCCACCGGCGGCATGGAGCTGGGCGCGACCACGATCATGATCTACGGCTTCCGCGACCGCGAGATGATCCTCGACCTGTACGAACTGATCACCGGCCTGCGGATGAACCACGCCTACATCCGCCCCGGCGGACTCGCCCAGGACCTGCCGCCCGGCGCGGTCGACCAGATCCGCGAGTTCATCAAGAAGATGCGCAAGAACCTTCCCGAGTACGACAAGCTCGCCACCGGGAACCCCATCTTCAAGGCCCGGATGCAGGACGTCGGCTATCTGGACCTGGCCGGCTGCATGGCGCTCGGCGCCACCGGCCCGATCCTGCGCTCCACCGGCCTGCCGCACGACCTGCGCAAGACCCAGCCCTACTGCGGCTACGAGACCTACGACTTCGACATCCCGACCGCCGACACCTGCGACTCCTACGGCCGCTTCCTCATCCGCCTGGAGGAGATGCGCCAGTCGCTCAGGATCGTCGAGCAGTGCCTGGACCGGCTACAGCCCGGCCCGGTCATGGTCACGGACAAGAAGATCGCCTGGCCCGCCCAGCTCGCCCTGGGCCCCGACGGGCTCGGCAACTCCCTCGACCACATCAAGACGATCATGGGCACCTCCATGGAGGCCCTGATCCACCACTTCAAGCTGGTCACCGAGGGCTTCCGCGTCCCGCCCGGCCAGACGTACGCGGCGGTCGAATCACCCAAGGGCGAACTCGGTGTGCACGCCGTCTCCGACGGGGGCACCCGCCCCTTCCGGGTCCACTTCCGCGACCCGTCCTTCACCAACCTTCAGGCCATGGCGGCGATGTGCGAGGGCGGCCAGGTCGCCGATGTCATCGTCGCCGTCGCGTCCATCGACCCCGTGATGGGAGGCGTCGACCGGTGACCACCTCTTCTTCGGAACGCGGCGTCAGCCTGGGCATGCCCGAACTGCCCGCGCCCGCCTACCCGGACGACGTCCGTGCCCGGCTGGAACGGGACGCGCGCGAGGTCATCGCCCGCTACCCCGACTCCCGCTCCGCCCTGCTGCCGCTGCTGCACCTCGTGCAGTCGCAGGAGGGCCATGTCACCCGCACCGGGATGCAGTTCTGCGCGGATGTGCTGAACCTGACCACGGCGGAGGTCACCGCGGTCGCCACCTTCTACACCATGTACCGGCGCCGGCCCTCCGGCGACTACCAGGTCGGGGTGTGCACCAACACCCTGTGCGCGGTGATGGGCGGCGACGCGATCTTCGAGGCGCTCCAGGAGCACCTCGGCGTCGGCAACAACGAGACCACCGACGACGGCAAGGTCACCCTGGAGCACATCGAGTGCAACGCGGCCTGCGACTTCGCGCCGGTCGTGATGGTCAACTGGGAGTTCTTCGACAACCAGACCGTGCCCAGCGCGAAGCGCCTGGTGGACGACCTGCGCGCCGGGCGTGAGGTGACCCCCACGCGCGGGGCGCCGCTGTGCACCTTCAAGGAGACCGCCCGCATCCTGGCGGGCTTCCCCGACGAGCGGGACGGCGCCGTCGCCGCCGGCGGCAGCGCGGGACCCGCGTCCCTGATCGGGCTGCGCCTGGCCAAGGGGGAGACCGGTCCGGCCCGCGTGGTCCACCCGCGCGACAGCGGCCCACAGGACACACCGCACGACGCACCGCACGACGCGCCACGGGACGAACCGCGCGACGCGCCGCCCGTCGAGGAGGGGGAGTGATGACCTTGGCACCCGAGCTGAAAGGGACGAGCCCCGAGAAGCTGCTCGCACCCGTGCTGTCGGCCTTCTGGGACGAGGACCGGTCCTGGACGCTGGACGTCTACCGTCGGCACGAAGGGTACGAGGGACTCCGCAAGGCGCTCGCCATGTCGCCGGACGACCTGATCGCGTACGTCAAGGACTCCGGTCTGCGCGGGCGCGGCGGGGCGGGATTCCCGACCGGGATGAAATGGCAGTTCATCCCCCAGGGCGATGGAAAACCGCACTATCTAGTTGTCAACGCCGACGAATCGGAGCCCGGAACCTGCAAGGACATTCCGCTCCTCTTCGCGAACCCGCACAGCCTCATCGAGGGCATGATCATCGCGTGTTACGCCATCAGGTCGTCGCATGCCTTCATCTATCTGCGTGGTGAAGTCGTCCCCGTGCTGCGGCGGCTGCACTCGGCGGTCGCCGAGGCGTATGCGGCGGGCTATCTCGGCGAGAACATCCTGGGCAGCGGGCTCGATCTCGACATCACCGTGCACGCGGGCGCGGGCGCGTACATCTGCGGTGAGGAGACCGCACTGCTGGACTCGCTCGAAGGCCGCCGCGGCCAACCGCGGCTGCGTCCCCCCTTCCCTGCCGTCGCGGGCCTCTACGCGTGCCCGACTGTGGTGAATAACGTCGAGTCGATCGCGTCGGTTCCCGCGATCCTGAACAACGGCAAGGAATGGTTCAGGTCGATGGGCAGCGAGAAGTCCGCGGGCTTCACGCTCTACTCGCTCAGCGGCCATGTCGCCGGTCCCGGGCAGTACGAGGCCCCGCTCGGCATCACCCTGCGCCAGCTGCTGGAGATGAGCGGCGGGATGCGTCCCGGCCACCGGCTGAAGTTCTGGACGCCGGGCGGCTCCTCGACGCCCATGTTCACCGACGAGCACCTCGACGTCCCGCTCGACTACGAGGGAGTGGGCGCCGCGGGTTCCATGCTCGGCACCAAGGCACTCCAGTGCTTCGACGAGACGACCTGCGTGGTGCGGGCCGTCACCCGGTGGACCGAGTTCTACGCCCACGAGTCCTGCGGCAAGTGCACACCCTGCCGCGAAGGCACGTACTGGCTGGTCCAGTTGCTCCGTGACATCGAGGCCGGCAAGGGCACCCTGTCCGACCTCGACAAGCTCAACGACATCGCCGACAACATCAACGGCAAGTCCTTCTGCGCCCTCGGCGACGGCGCCGCGGCGCCGATCTTCTCCTCGCTGAAGTACTTCCGCGAGGAGTACGAGCAGCACATCACCGGCCGGGGCTGCCCCTTCGACCCGGCCAAGTCGACTGCCTGGGCGGACCGCCCGGAGGTGAACGCATGACCGTGACCACCAGCGCCCCCACCGGCGGGGGAGAGGCGGCGGTCCCGCCCGAGGACCTCGTCTCGCTGACGATCGACGGCGTGGAGATCAGCGTGCCCAAGGGCACCCTGGTCATCCGGGCCGCCGAGCGCCTCGGCATCGAGATCCCCCGGTTCTGCGACCACCCCCTCCTCGATCCGGCCGGCGCCTGCCGCCAGTGCATCGTCGAGGTCGAGGGCCAGCGCAAGCCCATGGCGTCCTGCACCATCACCTGCACCGACGGGATGGTCGTCAAGACCCAGCTGTCCTCGCCGGTCGCGGAGAAGGCGCAGAAGGGTGTGATGGAGCTGCTGCTCATCAACCACCCGCTGGACTGCCCGGTCTGCGACAAGGGCGGCGAGTGCCCGCTCCAGAACCAGGCCATGTCGCACGGCCAGTCCGACTCCCGCTTCGAGGGCAAGAAGCGCACCTTCGAGAAGCCGGTGCCGATCTCCACCCAGGTACTGCTGGACCGCGAGCGGTGCGTGCTGTGCGCGCGCTGCACCCGGTTCTCCAACCAGGTGGCCGGCGACCCGATGATCGAACTCCTCGAACGCGGCGCGCTCCAGCAGGTCGGCACCGGCGAGGGCGACCCCTTCGAGTCGTACTTCTCCGGCAACACCATCCAGATCTGCCCGGTCGGCGCGCTCACCTCGGCGGCGTACCGGTTCCGCTCCCGCCCCTTCGACCTGGTGTCCTCGCCGAGCGTGTGCGAGCACTGCTCCAGCGGCTGCGCCACCCGCACCGACCACCGGCGCGGCAAGGTCATGCGCAAGCTCGCCGCCAACGACCCCGAGGTCAACGAGGAGTGGATCTGCGACAAGGGCCGCTTCGCGTTCCGCTACGCCCAGCAGCGCGACCGGCTCCAGACGCCCCTGGTGCGCAACGCCGAGGGTGACCTGGAACCCGCGTCCTGGCCCGAGGCGCTCCAGATCGCCGCCCAGGGGCTGCTCGCCTCGCGCGGCCGGACCGGGGTGCTCACCGGCGGGCGGCTGACGATCGAGGACGCCTACGCGTACAGCAAGTTCGCGCGCGTGGCGCTCGACACCAACGACATCGACTTCCGCGCGCGCGTGCACAGCGGCGAGGAGGCCGACTTCCTCGCCGCCCGCGTCGCGGGCCGCGGCCGGGACCTCGACGGTACGGGGGTCACGTACACCCTGCTGGAGAAGGCTCCGGCGGTGCTGCTGGCCGGGTTCGAGTCCGAGGAGGAGGCGCCCGGCGTCTTCCTGCGGCTGCGCAAGGCGTGGCGCACGCACGGGCAGCGGGTGTTCTCGCTGGCCACACACGCCACCCGCGGTCTGGAGAAGGCGGGCGGCACGCTGCTGCCGGCCGCGCCCGGCACCGAGACCGAGTGGCTGGACGCGCTGGCCGGCGGTGTCGGCCTGGAGACGCCCGGCGAGCGGGCCGCCGAGGCGCTGCGGGCCGAGGGCGCGGTCATCGTCGTCGGCGAGCGGCTGGCGGCCGTGCCGGGCGGCCTGACCGCCGCCGTACGGGCCGCGACCGCGACCGGCGCGCGGCTGGTGTGGATCCCGCGCCGGGCCGGGGAGCGCGGGGCGATCGAGGCGGGCGCGCTGCCCTCGCTGCTGCCGGGCGGGCGCCCGGCGACCGACCCGCGCGCGCGGGAGGAGGTCGCGGCCGTGTGGGGCGTGGCCGAACTCCCGCACCGCTACGGCCGTGACACCGGGCAGATCGTGGAGGCCGCCGTCTCCGGTGAACTCCAGGCGCTGCTCGTCGCGGGCGTCGAGACCGCCGATCTGCCGGACCCGGCACGCGCGCGGGAGGCGCTCGGCGCGGTCGGCTTCCTGGTGTCGCTGGAACTGCGGCCCAGCGAGGTCTCCCGCCTCGCCGATGTCGTCCTGCCGGTCGCCGCGGTCGTCGAGAAGGGCGGCACCTTCCTCAACTGGGAGGGCCGGGTGCGGTTCTTCGACGCCGCGCTCAAGCCCGACCAGATGCCCCGGACGCTGCCGCCGACCGACGCGCGCGTGCTCCAGATGCTGGCCGACGCCATGGACGTTTACCTCGGTCTGCCGGATCTGCGCACCGCGCGGGCGGAGATCGACCGGCTCGGCGCCTGGGACGGCCCCCGCGCGGGCGAACCGCGTGAGAGCGCCGTCCAGTTGCCGCGTCCCGCCGCCGGCGAGGCCGTGCTGGCCGGGCACCGGCTGCTGCTCGACCAGGGCGTCCTCCAGCAGGGCGATGCCGCCCTCGCGGGCACGCGACA
Organism: Streptomyces sp. NPDC059477; assembly: GCF_042749375.1. Lineage (NCBI taxonomy): Bacteria > Bacillati > Actinomycetota > Actinomycetes > Kitasatosporales > Streptomycetaceae > Streptomyces > Streptomyces sp. NPDC059477. The sequence goes on from NZ_JBHYUG010000001.1 coordinate 104,172, forward strand.
CGCCGCACACGCGCGCGTGTCGGCCGCCACGGCCGTCGAGGCGGGCGTCGCGGACGGTGACCCGCTGGTGGTGACCGGCCCCGCCGGGACCGTCGCCCTGCCGCTGCGGATCACCGAGATGCCCGACCGTGTGGTCTGGCTCCCGCTGAACTCCACCGGGGGCGGTGTCGCCTCCGACACCGGCGCCCTGCCCGGCTCCCTCGTCCGCATCGGCCCGGCCCTCGCCGCCGGCGAGGCCCCCAAGGAGGTGGAGGCATGAGCCCGTACTTCCTCGCCGCTGAAGACCTCTCGCTGTTCGGCCGCGACCCGTGGTGGCTGGTCGCCATCAAGGCGGTCTTCTGCTTCGCCTTCCTGATGGTGACCGTGCTGTTCTCCATCGTCTGGGAGCGCAAGGTCGTCGCCTGGATGCAGTTGCGCATCGGCCCGAACCGGCACGGCCCCTGGGGCATGCTCCAGTCGCTCGCCGACGGCATCAAGCTGATGCTCAAGGAAGACCTCATCGTCAAGCGCGCGGACAAGGTGGTCTACGTCCTCGCGCCGATCGTCGCCGCCATCCCGGCGTTCATGGCGATCGCGGTGATCCCCTTCGGCCCGGCCGGCAACGAAGTCTCGATCTTCGGCCAGCGCACCACGATGCAGCTCACCGACCTGCCCATCGCGATGCTCTACGTCCTCGCGGTCGCCTCGGTCGGCATCTACGGCATCGTGCTGGCGGGCTGGAGCAGCGGATCGACGTATCCGCTCCTGGGCGGCCTGCGCTCCGCCGCGCAGATGATCTCGTACGAGATCGCCATGGGCGCCGCCTTCGCCTCGGTCTTCCTGTACTCGGGGTCGATGTCCACCTCGGCGATCGTCGAGGCGCAGGCGGACCGCTGGTACGTGATCCTGCTGCCGGTCTCCTTCATCATCTACATCGTCACGATGGTCGGTGAGACCAACCGCGCCCCGTTCGACATGCCGGAGTCCGAGGGCGACCTCGTGGGCGGCTTCAACACCGAGTACTCGTCGATCAAGTTCGCGATGTTCATGCTCGCCGAGTACGTGAACATGGTGACGGTCTCGGCGGTGTCCGTGACGCTGTTCCTCGGCGGCTGGCGGGCCCCCTGGCCCGTCTCCACGTTCTGGGAGGGCGCGAACCACGGCTGGTGGCCGATGCTCTGGTTCGTCCTGAAGGTGCAGTTGCTGCTGTTCTTCTTCATCTGGCTGCGCGGCACCCTGCCCCGCGTCCGCTACGACCAGCTGATGAAGCTCGGCTGGAAGGTGCTGATCCCGGTCTCCCTGGTCTGGCTGATGCTGGTCGCGACCGTGCGGACGCTGCGCAACGAGAACTTCGACTTCGCCGACATCGCGTTGTACGTCGGCGCCGCCGTCCTTGCGCTGCTCCTGATCTCGTTCGCCGTCGACATCTTCCGCGACCGCGGCAAGCCCGCCCCCGAACCGCCCGCCCAGGCCCCCGGGTTCGACCCGATGGCCGGTGGATTCCCGGTGCCGCCGCTGCCCGGACAGCAGCTGCCGCCGGTGCCCAGGCGCAGCCCGCGCCGGGACCGGGAGCTGATTGTCAGTGGCGGACCCGATACTCACAGTGACGGATCGCTGGATGGAAAGGAGGCGTCCGATGGCTGAGGAGCCCAAGGAGACCGACCCCGGTTTCCAGAACCCCGTGGCCGGCTTCGGCGTGACCTTCAAGGCCATGTTCAAGAAGCGGCTGACCGAGCAGTACCCCGAGCAGCAGAAGACCACCGCTCCCCGGTTCCATGGACGGCACCAGCTCAACCGCCATCCGGACGGCCTGGAGAAGTGCGTCGGCTGCGAGCTGTGCGCCTGGGCCTGCCCCGCCGACGCCATCTATGTGGAGGGCGCCGACAACACCGACGAGGAGCGCTACTCCCCGGGCGAGCGGTACGGGCGGGTGTACCAGATCAACTACGCCCGCTGCATCCTGTGCGGCCTGTGCATCGAGGCGTGCCCCACGCGCGCGCTGACGATGACCAACGAGTTCGAGCTGGCCGACTCCAGCCGCGCCAACCTCATCTACACCAAGGAGCAGCTGCTCGCCGGTCTCGAAGAGGGCATGGTCGACTCGCCGCACGCGATCTTCCCCGGGATGGACGAACAGGACTACTACCGGGGCCTGGTCACCGAGGCCGCCCCGGGCACGGTCCCCCAGCCCGCCGTCTCCAAGGGCGAGAAGCCCGAGGACGAGGGGGTGGACGCATGAGCGCGCAGCTCGCCGCCTACTCCACGTCCACCGGCGAGGCCGTCCAGTTCTGGATCCTCGGCACGGTCGCGGTGATCGGCGCCCTGTGCACCGTCTTCATGAAGAGGGCCGTGCACAGCGCGCTGTGTCTGGCCGGGACCATGATCGTCCTCGCGGTGTTCTATCTCGCCAACGGCGCCTATTTCCTCGGCGTGGTGCAGATCATCGTCTACACCGGCGCCATCATGATGCTGTTCCTGTTCGTGGTGATGCTGGTCGGTGTCACCGCGGCGGACTCCCTGAAGGAGACCATCAAGGGCCAGCGCTGGCTGGCCCTGGTGTGCGGTCTCGGCTTCGGCGTCCTGCTGATCGGCGGGATCGGCAACGCCTCGCTGACCCAGTTCGACGGCCTGGCGACGGCGAACGCGAACGGCAATGTGCAGGGGCTCGCGTCCCTCCTCTTCACCCGGTACGTGTTCGCCTTCGAGATCACCGGCGCCCTGCTGATCACGGCCGCCGTCGGCGCCATGGTGCTCACCCACCGCGAGCGCATCGAGCGCGCCAAGACCCAGCGCGAACTCGCCGAGGAGCGCGTGCGCGAGGGCAAGCACCTGCCGCCGCTGCCCGCCCCCGGTGTGTACGCGCGGCACAACGCCGTGGACATCGCGGGCCTGCTGCCCGACGGCACCCCCTCCGAGCTGACGGTCAACCGGACGCTGCGTGAGCGCGGCCAGGTCCGTGATGTGTCGGCGGAGGCCATCAGCGACCTCAAGGCGCTGGAGCAGCGTTCGGAGGAACGCCTGGAGCGGGACGAGATCGAGCCCCCGCACCTCAAGCGGACCGAGGAGGCGTCGAAGTGAACCCCGTCAATTACCTCTATCTCGCGGCTCTGCTGTTCACGATCGGCGCGACCGGCGTGCTGATCAGGCGGAACGCGATCGTGCTGTTCATGTGCGTGGAGCTGATGCTCAACGCGTGCAACCTCGCCTTCGTCGCCTTCTCCCGGATGCACGGCAATCTCGACGGGCAGGTCATCGCCTTCTTCACGATGGTCGTCGCCGCCGCCGAGGTCGTGGTCGGACTCGCGATCATCGTGTCCTTGTTCCGCGCCCGCCACTCGGCCTCGGTCGACGACGCCAGCCTGATGAAGCTGTAAGGGGTCGGAAGAATCGTGGAGAACCTGATTGCGCTGCTGGTCGCGGCGCCCTTGCTCGGAGCCGCCGTGCTGCTGTGCGGCGGACGCCGGCTCGACGCGGTCGGCCACTGGATCGGCACCCTGCTGTCGTTCGTCTCGTTCGTCTTCGGGGTGATCCTCTTCGCCGACCTGCTGGGCCGGGGCGCCGAGGACCGCACACTGATCCAGCATCTGTACACCTGGATCCCGGTCGAGAGCTTCCAGGCGGACATCGCCTTCCGCCTCGACCAGCTGTCGATGACGTTCGTGCTGCTGATCACCGGCGTCGGCTCGCTGATCCACCTGTACTCGATCGGGTACATGGAGCACGACGAGCGCCGCCGCCGTTTCTTCGGCTATCTCAACCTGTTCCTCGCGGCGATGCTGATCCTCGTCCTCGCCGACAACTACCTGGTGCTGTACATCGGCTGGGAGGGCGTCGGTCTCGCCTCCTACCTGCTGATCGGCTTCTGGCAGCACAAGCCCAGCGCGGCCACGGCCGCGAAGAAGGCGTTCCTGGTCAACCGGGTCGGCGACATGGGCCTGGCGATCGCGATCTTCCTGATGTTCACGACGTTCGGCACCTTCGCCTTCGGGCCGGTGCTCGGCACCCCCGGGGAGCCGGGCCTGGTCGGCGGTGCCAGTGAGGCGGTGCTCACCGGCATCGGCCTGATGCTGCTGCTCGCCGCGTGCGGCAAGTCCGCCCAGGTGCCGCTCCAGTCCTGGCTCGGGGACGCGATGGAGGGCCCGACCCCGGTCTCGGCCCTGATCCACGCCGCGACCATGGTGACCGCGGGCGTCTATCTGATCGTCCGCTCCGGCGCGATCTTCAACGCCGCGCCGGACGCCCAGCTCGTGGTGACCATCGTCGGCGCGGTCACGCTGCTGTTCGGTGCGATCGTCGGTTGCGCCAAGGACGACATCAAGAAGGCGCTGGCCGGCTCCACCATGTCGCAGATCGGCTACATGATCCTCGCCGCCGGTCTCGGCCCCATCGGCTACGCCTTCGCGATCATGCACCTGGTGACGCACGGCTTCTTCAAGGCCGGGCTGTTCCTCGGCGCCGGTTCGGTCATGCACGGCATGAACGACGAAGTGGACATGAGGAAGTACGGCGGCCTGCGGAAATACATGCCGATCACCTTCGTCACCTTCGGGCTCGGCTACCTCGCGATCATCGGGTTCCCGGGGCTGTCCGGCTTCTTCTCCAAGGACAAGATCATCGAGGCGGCGTTCGCCAAGGGCGGCACCGAGGGCTGGATCCTCGGCGGCGTGGCCCTGCTCGGCGCGGCCATCACCGCGTTCTACATGACGCGCGTGATGCTGATGACGTTCTTCGGCGAGAAGCGCTGGCAGCCCGACGAGAACGGCCACGAGCCCCACCCGCACGAGTCCCCGAGGTCCATGACGATCCCGATGATCGTGCTGGCCGTCGGCTCGGTCGGGGCCGGCGCCTTCTTCAGCGTCGGCGAACGCTTCGTGCACTGGCTGGAGCCGATCACCCAGTACGAGCACGGACACCCGCCGGTCAGCGCCACCACCGTCACCCTGTCCACGGTCGCCGTCATGGTCATCGGCGTGGCCATCGCCTGGGCGCAGTACGGGCGCCGCCCGGTCCCGGTCGTCGCACCGCGCGGGTCCCTGCTCACCCGGGCCGCCCGCCGCGATCTGCTCCAGGACGACTTCAACCATGTGGTCCTGGTCCGCGGCGGCGAGCACCTCACCCGCTCCCTGGTGTACGTCGACCACAGCCTGGTCGACGGAGTCGTCAACGGCACGGCGGCCTCGGTCGGCGGCCTCTCCGGACGGCTGCGCAAGCTCCAGAACGGCTTCGCGCGGTCGTACGCGGTCTCGATGTTCGGCGGTGCGGCGCTTCTGATCGCCGCGACGCTGCTGATGAGGGCGGTCTGATACCGATGTCCTTTCCCCTGCTGACAGTGACGGCGGCGCTCCCGGCGCTCGGGGCCATCGCCACGGCCGCCGTACCGGCCGCCCGGCGCTCGGTGGCCAAATGGCTGGCGCTGCTGTTCTCGCTCGCCACCCTCGCGCTCGCCGTCGTGATCATGGTCCGCTTCGACCCCGGCGGCGACCGCTACCAGCTCACCGAGTCGCACGCCTGGATCTCCGAGTTCGGGGTGCGCTACGAACTGGGCGTGGACGGCATCGCCGTGGTGCTGATCGCGCTGACCGCCCTGCTGATCCCGTTCATCATCCTCGCGGGCTGGCACGACGCCGACCCGCTGGAGACCGGCTCCACCCGCTGGCGGCCCACCCAGGGCTTCTTCGCGCTGATCCTGGCCGTCGAGGCGATGGTGATCATCTCCTTCGAGGCCACCGACGTCTTCCTCTTCTACATCTTCTTCGAAGCCATGCTGATCCCGATGTACTTCCTCATCGGCGGCTTCGGGGACCGGGCCCACGAGCACGGCGAGAAGACGGCGGCCACCCAGCGGTCGTACGCCGCCGTCAAGTTCCTGCTCTACAACCTGGCCGGCGGCCTGATCATGCTGGCCGCGGTGATCGGCCTCTATGTCGTCGCCGGGAACTTCTCCCTCACCGAGATCGCCGCGGCCCGCGCCAGCGGCGAGCTGACCATGGCGACCAACACCGAACGCTGGCTGTTCCTCGGCTTCTTCTTCGCCTTCGCGGTGAAGGCGCCACTGTGGCCGCTGCACACCTGGCTGCCCAACGCGATGGGGGAGGCCACCGCACCGGTCGCCGTCCTGATCACCGCGGTGGTCGACAAGGTGGGCACCTTCGCGATGCTGCGCTTCTGCCTCGGGCTCTTCCCGGAGGCATCGAAGTGGGCGACACCGGTCATCCTCGTCCTCGCCCTGATCAGCATCATCTACGGGGCGCTGCTCGCGGTCGGCCAGCGGGACATGAAGCGGCTGGTGGCGTACGCGTCGATCTCGCACTTCGGCTTCATCGTCATGGGCATCTTCGCGATGACCAGCCAGGGCCAGTCCGGCGCCACGCTCTACATGGTCAACCACGGGATCTCCACGGCCGCCCTGATGCTGGTGGCCGGCTTCCTGATCTCCCGGCGCGGCTCGCGGCTCATCGCCGACTACGGAGGGGTGCAGAAGGTCGCCCCGGTGCTCGCCGGCACCTTCCTGATCGGCGGCCTGGCGACCCTGTCGCTGCCGGGACTGGCGCCCTTCGTCAGTGAGTTCCTGGTCCTGGTCGGCACCTTCGCGCGCTATCCGGTGATCGGCATCATCGCCACCTTCGGCATCGTGCTCGCCGCCCTGTACACGCTGGTGCTCTACCAGCGGACGATGACCGGCCCGGTGAAGCCCGCGGTCGCCAAGATGCCCGACCTCAGAGTGCGGGAACTCGTGGTCGTCGCCCCGCTGATCGCGCTGCTGATCGTGCTCGGCGTCTACCCGAAGCCGATCGCCGACATCGTCAACCCGGCGGTCGAGCACACCATGTCCGACGTACAGAAGCAGGACCCCCAGCCCGAGGTGGAGGCCGCAAGGTGAGCGCAGCAGCCGTCCACAGCCTGTGGACAACCGCGGCCGACCCGATCTCGAAGATCGAGGCGCCGAAGATCGAGTACGCCCAGCTCTCGCCCATCCTGATCGTCCTCGGCGCGGCGATCGTCGGGGTGCTGGTGGAGGCGGTCGTACCGCGCAAGTCCCGTTACCACGCCCAGACGTTCCTGGCCGTCGTCGCGCTCGCCGCCGCCTTCGCCGGGGTGGTGGCGCTCGCCGCCGACGGATACGCCACCACCAAGTCCGGCATCGCCGCCATGGGCGCGATCGCCGTCGACGGACCGGCCCTGTTCCTCCAGGGCACGATCCTGCTGACCGCCATGGTCGGCCTGTTCACCTTCGCCGAGCGGCGCCTGGACCCGGCCGCGCACGGCAACCGGGTCGACTCCTTCGCCGCCCAGGCCGCGGCCGTACCGGGCAGTGACGGCGAGAAGGCCGCCGTGCGGGCCGGGTTCACCACCACCGAGGTGTTCCCGCTGCTGATGTTCGCGGTCGCCGGCATGCTGCTCTTCCCGGCGGCCAACGACCTGCTGACCCTGTTCGTCGCCCTTGAGGTCTTCTCGCTGCCGCTGTACCTGATGTGCGCCCTCGCCCGCCGCAAGCGGATGATGTCGCTCGAAGCGGCCGTGAAGTACTTCCTGCTCGGCGCGTTCGCCTCCGCGTTCACCCTGTTCGGCATCGCCCTGCTGTACGGCTACGCGGGCTCGATGTCGTACGCCACCATCGCGCAGGTCGTCGACGGCACGGTCACCAATGTCACGCCCGCCCTCGCCGACACCATGGACAACGACGCGCTGCTGCTGGTCGGCACCGCGCTGATCGTGATGGGCCTGCTGTTCAAGGTCGGCGCCGTGCCGTTCCACATGTGGACGCCGGACGTCTACCAGGGCGCGCCCACGCCCGTCACCGGCTTCATGGCGGCGGCGACCAAGGTGGCCGCCTTCGGCGCGCTGCTGCGCATCCTGTACGTCGTGCTGCCCGGCCTGCGCTGGGACTGGCGGCCGGTGATGTGGGGCGTCGTGATCATCACCATGCTGGGCGGCGCGATCGTCGCGATCACCCAGACCGACATCAAGCGGCTGCTGGCGTACTCGTCGATCGCGCACGCGGGCTTCATCCTCGCCGGTGTCGTCGCGACCACACCGGACGGCATCTCCTCGGTCCTCTTCTACCTCGCCGCGTACTCCTTCGTCACGGTCGGCGCCTTCGCCGTCGTCACGCTGGTGCGCGACGCGGGCGGCGAGGCCACCCACCTGTCGAAGTGGGCGGGGCTGGGACGGAGATCGCCGCTGGTGGCGGCCGTCTTCGCGGTGTTCCTGCTGGCCTTCGCCGGTATCCCGCTGACCTCCGGCTTCGCCGGGAAGTTCGCCGTGTTCAAGGCGGCGGCGGAGGGCGGGGCCGCGCCGCTGGTCGTGGTCGGTGTGATCTCGTCGGCGATCGCCGCGTTCTTCTACATCCGGGTGATCGTGCTGATGTTCTTCAGCGAGCCGAGGCCCGAGGGCCCGACCGTCGCCGTGCCCTCACCGCTGACGATGACGACGATCGGCGTCGGCGTGGCGGTCACGCTGGTGCTCGGGGTGGCCCCGCAGTACTTCCTGGACCTCGCCGGGACGGCGGGAGTGTTCGTGCGCTGACCTGCGGCTTCCGGGTCGCGTTCGGCGCGTGAGGGGCCCTGGCTCTCCTTGGGGAGCCGGGGTCCTTTTGTGTGGGGTGAGGTGGGGTGCGGTGCTGTGTGCGGTGGGGAGGGGCGCGGAGCGGTGAGGTGGGATGGGGTTGGCCTGTGGATAGCTCCTGGGGTGTCAGTGCGGGGGCCTATCGTGGACGCAGTGGTCGAGGCACGACGTACGGGGGCACGGCGATGCGTGGGACGGGCGGGATCGGTGGCATGGCGGCGGTAGCCGGGAGCGAAGCGTTGGAGACGCTCCACAAGATCTTCGGATACGAGTCCTTCCGGGGCGAGCAGGAAGCCGTCATCGAGCATGTGGTGGCCGGCGGGGACGCCGTGGTGCTGATGCCGACGGGGGGCGGCAAGTCACTGTGCTATCAGATCCCCGCGCTGGTCAGACCCGGTACGGGGATCGTCGTCTCGCCGCTGATCGCGCTGATGCAGGACCAGGTGGACGCGCTGCGGGCGCTCGGTGTGCGGGCCGGGTTCGTCAACTCCTCGCAGAACTTCGACGAGCGGCGGACGGTGGAGGCCGAGTTCCTCGCCGGTGAGCTGGATCTGCTGTATCTGGCGCCGGAGCGGCTGCGGCTGGACAACACCCTGGATCTGCTGTCTCGGGGCAAGATTTCGGTCTTCGCCATCGACGAGGCGCACTGTGTGTCCCAGTGGGGCCATGACTTCCGGCCCGACTATCTGAGCCTGTCGGTGCTCGGCGAGCGCTGGCCGGAGGTACCGCGGATCGCCCTGACGGCGACGGCCACGCACGCCACCCACAAGGAGATCACCCAGCGGCTGAACATGCCGGAGGCCCGGCACTTCGAGGCAAGCTTCGACCGGCCCAACATCCAGTACCGGATCGTCCCGAAGGCCGACCCCAAGAAGCAGCTCCTCGGCTTCCTGCGGGAGGAGCACCCGGGAGACGCGGGCATCGTGTACTGCCTCTCGCGCAACTCCGTGGAGAAGACGGCGGAGTTCCTCTCGCGCAACGGCGTCGAGGCGGTGCCGTACCACGCGGGGCTGGACTCGGGCACCCGCGCGGCGCACCAGTCGCGGTTCCTGCGGGAGGACGGGCTGGTGGTGGTGGCGACCATCGCCTTCGGCATGGGCATCGACAAGCCGGACGTCAGGTTCGTGGCCCATCTGGACCTGCCGAAGTCGGTGGAGGGCTACTACCAGGAGACGGGCCGGGCCGGGCGCGACGGACTGCCGTCCACGGCCTGGATGGCGTACGGGCTCAACGACGTCATACAGCAGCGCAAGATGATCCAGTCCGGCGAGGGCGACGAGGCGTTCCGGCGCCGCGCCCAGGCCCACCTGGACGCGATGCTCGCCCTGTGCGAGACCGCCCAGTGCCGACGCGGGCAGCTCCTCGTGTACTTCGGCCAGGAGCCGGGCGCGGCGGGATGCGGCAACTGCGACACCTGCCTGACCCCGCCGGAGACCTGGGACGGCACGGTCGCGGCGCAGAAGGTGCTGTCGACGGTGGTGCGGTTGCAGCGGGAGCGGGGGCAGAAGTTCGGCGCCGTGCAGATCGTGGACATCCTGCTGGGCAAGCGGAGCGCCAAGGTGATCCAGTTCGACCACGACCAGCTGTCGGTGTTCGGCATCGGTGAGGAGCTGGCCGAGGGGGAGTGGCGCGGCGTCGTCCGGCAGCTCCTGGCACAGGGCCTGCTCGCCGTCGAGGGTGAGTACGGCACGCTGGTGCTGACCGAGGCGAGCGGTTCGGTGCTGCGGCGGGAGCGGGAGGTTCCGCTGCGGAAGGAGCCGAAGAAGGCGGCGGTGGCCCGGTCCGGCGGTGGCAGCGGTGGCAGCGGTGGCGGTGGCGGGGGTCGTGGGGAGCGCAAGGCGAAGGCTGCGGTGGCCGAGCTGCCCGAGGAACTGCTGCCCGCGTTCGAGGCGCTGCGCGCCTGGCGGGGCGAGCAGGCCAGGGAGCAGGGCGTCCCCGCGTATGTGATCTTCCATGACGCCACGCTGCGGGAGATCGCCACGGTCTGGCCCGCGTCCGTGCGGGAGCTGGGAGGTATCAGCGGCGTCGGCGAGAAGAAGCTGGCGACGTACGGGGAGAGCGTGGTCGGGGTGCTGGGGGGCCTTGAGCGGCCGGTGGGCGGCGGTGGTGCCGGGGCCGACGGTGCTGGCGGCGGCTCTGGCGGCGGTGTGGGTGTTGGTGGTGGAGCGGGCTCGCGTGGTGATGCCGGTGGTGGGGGGCGGGGTAGAGCCGGTGCCGGTGCCCGTGCCGGTGCCGGGGTTGGGGCCGGGGTCGGGCGAGGTGGTGGTGCCGGGTCCGGTGGCCGGGGTGGCTCCGGGGGTGATGTCGGCTTCGGTGGTGACGAGCTGTGGCCCGACGGGGATGTGGAGCCGGAGCCGGACGACTGGATGTAGCTGTGCGGCGGGGGCGGGTGGGGCTCGCGACGCCTCACCGGGCGCGGGTCGCGTAGGCCCTGACGTCCGGGTCGGGGGCGGTCGTCGCCGTGGACAGCGCGGTGTGGGGCTCCGCCTGCTCGCGGGGGCGGGGTCAGGTGCCTGGGCGGCGGCCTTCCGGACATCGGCGTTGGGGTCGGGGACGGGCTTGGCGAGGGGGGGATGCGCGGATCGGGCGCGGTGGCTGACAGGGGGCGGCCTACGGGGTGGTGGCCGATAGGACGGGAGGTCGGCGGGGCGGTGGCCGATGGAGCGGGCCGCCGACGGGGCGGTGGTTGACAGCGCGGGCGCCGGACGGGCCGGCGGCGGCAGCGGCGTGGATCTGCTGGGCCGGGTTGAAGTGGGCGGTGGCGGCATCGGCGCCAGGGGGCCGGGCAGCCGGTGGGGGCAGGGCCGCGTAGATGGCGGCGCGGATCGGGGCGTCGGGGGCGCCCGTCGTTCGGTCAGGTGGTCAGGTGGTCGGGGCGTGGGGGCCGCGCCAGAGGGGGCTGCCGGAGTGCCTTTGTCCCCGGTGTCTCCTGTCTCCTGACGCGCGCCACGGCTGCCGGGTCCGGCGCGCGGTGGCCGTGGTCGCGTCCTGCTCGGCGTGGTCCCGGACGCGGTCCACGGGTGGAATGGCCGGACGCGGGCGAGAGCTGCCACCCGCCGACCGGTCCCGGACCGGCATCGGAAGGGGCAGGAGTCAGCCCAGGGCGTGGAGACCCGGGAGGAAGGTGATGATCAGCGGCAGGAGTGGTACGAGGGCGGCGACCGTGGTCGTGAGCGCGCGGTGACGGCGGTTCAGGCGCGGCTTGGGCTCCAGCAGACGGTCCACGCGCTCGCCCAGGAGACGGCGACTGGAGGCGCAGGACAGCACGCCCCGGTGCTGGTTCAGCTCGATCAGGGCGAGGGCGGTGGTCATATGGCCGCAGCGGCGGGAGGCGGTGTCGTCGGCGGCGAGTTCGACGAGGCGGCGGGTCTGGTCGCAGAAGTGGGCGAACAGCGGCACCCGCGGGAAGCCGGTGGCCAGCGCCGTGGACAGATGCAGCAGCCAGTCGTGGTGGGCGCGGGCGTGGCCGCGTTCATGGGTGAGGACGGCGTCGAGCTGGTGGTCGGTGAGCTTGTGCAGGGCGCCGGTGGTCACCACCAGCTGGGGCGGATGGCCCGGCAGCCACCAGGCGTCGGGGTACTCGTCCTCCAGCACCAGCAGCGGGCCGCGTGAGCGGGGCAGCCCGGCGGGCAGTTCGGGGGCGCGTTCGCGCAGATGGGCGCGGGTGGTGCCGCGTCGCCGCCGTACCTCCACCAGCTCGCGGGCCAGCATCGCCGTGGTCCAGGCCGCGCCGCACGCCAGCAGCAGGGTGAGGATCACCGACCACACCGGCGCGGCGGACAGGTCGTAGGCGGCGGTGACACCCGGGGGCGCCGGGGCGAAGACATGGTCGCGCACGGTCTGGAAGACCGCCGCCGCGCCCAGGGTCAGCGCGGTCAGACAGCACAGCAGGACGGTGGCGACCAGGCACTGCCACACCCAGAGCCCGACGACGGGCTCCCGCTCGGGCCATTCGGCCCGGATCAGCGCATGGGGTGCCGGCACGGCGGCCGTCAGGGCGACGACGCTCAACAGGAGCAGGGTGACGGTCATCCCAGGGTCTCCGGATCCTGGTCGGTACGGGCGGCTCGGGTTGGACGGGGGAGCGGGTGGGGCGGGGCGGGTGGTGTGATGACGCCCGGCGGGGTGCCGGGCGGGCGGCTCGGCGATAGGTGGCGGCCCGCGCGGGACATCACGCACGGGGCGCTCACTTACGCGCCGCCGACCAGTATGACTGGCTCGGGCGCCTGTAGTCAGCCGTCGGAACCCGGCGAGAACATGCCATCCGGCTCCGGCCTCCCCGCCGGGGGGCCAGGACCGCCCCCGGGCATGCCTGCGGCCACCCCTGCGGTCACCCCTCAGACCGTCACTCCGACTACCCCTCCGACCGTCCTCGGGCCTGCCTCGGCTGCCCCCTGACCGCCCTCCCGGCAGTCCTCCGACGGCCTCCCCGGGCCGCCCTTCCGACCGCCCCCGACGGCCCCGGGTAGCTACCCTCCCGCCAGACCGCCCCCGACGGCTCTCCGGTGGTCACCTTCCCCTCCGACCGCCCCCGACGGTCCTCCGGTGGCCACCCTCCCCCCGACCGCCCTCCGATCCGCTACCCCCGGACAGTCCCCCCGGTCGCCCCCACGACCCGTCCCACCACATCCCCCAGTCCCACCCGCAACCCGTCCGGGCCGGGGGCCCAGCCTGTGAGGGTTACCACGTCGCCGTCCTCCAGGAAGGTCCGCTTGCCGTCGGGCAGGTCCAGGGAGTCGCGGCCGTTCCAGGTCAGCTCCAGCAGGGAGCCGCGTTCGCGCTCGCCCGGCCCGCTGACCGTGCCGGAGCCGTAGAGGTCGCCGGTGCGCAGGGAGGCGCCGTTGACGGTCAGGTGGGCGAGCTGCTGGGCGGCGGTCCAGTACATGGTGGAGAAGGGCGGCTCGGAGACGAGATGGCCGTTGATCGCGATGGAGAGCCGCAGATCGTATCCGGCGGGCTCCTCCTCGCTGTCGTCGAGGTACGGCAGCAGGGGATGGGTGCGCTCCGGCGGGGCGACCCGGGCCGTCTCCAGGGCGTCCAGCGGGGTGATCCAGGCCGAGACCGACGTGGCGAAGGACTTGCCGAGGAACGGTCCGAGGGGGACGTACTCCCACGCCTGGACGTCCCGCGCGGACCAGTCGTTGAGCAGGCACAGCCCGAAGACGTGGTCGCGGAAGTCGCCCTGGGCCACCGGGCTGCCCGGCTCGCTCGGGACGCCCACCACGAAGCCGACCTCGGACTCGATGTCCAGCCGGACGGAGGGGCCGAAGACCGGCGCCGGGTCGGTGGGCGCCTTGCGCTGCCCGGACGGCCGTACGACCTGTGTCCCGGAGACCACGACCGTGCCCGCGCGGCCGTGGTAGCCGGTGGGCAGATGTTTCCAGTTCGGGGGGAGGGAGTCCGGGGCGTCGGGGCGGAAGATGCGGCCGACGTTCCGGGCATGGTTCTCGGACGAGTAGAAGTCGACGTAGTCGGCGACCTCGAAGGGCAGGTGCAGGGTCACCGAGGACAGCGGGTGCAGCAGCGGCTCGATCACCTCGCGGTGCGCCGGGACCGTCACCCAGGCGGTCAGTGCGCGCCGCACGTCCGACCAGGCGGTCCGGCCCGCCGCGAGCAGCGGGCCGAGGGTGGGGCGGGCGAGGAGCGCGAAGTAGGGGGAGCCCAGGGCGCGTGCGGCGGCACCGGCGTCGAGGACGTGGTCGCCGAGCCGGACGCCGACGGTCCGTTCGCGCGTACCGGCCGGGGAGAAGACACCGTACGGAAGGTTGTGCGGGCCGAAGGGGTCGCCCTCGGGGACATCGAAGGGGGACATGCGGTTCTGCCTCACTCTCGTGGGGGCCATGTGGTGACGCACCACATCTCTTACCCGGTGCCGCCAATGGGGCCGTTATGTGGCCGCGCCACACGTTACGTCGCGGCGGGTCGGCGCCCCGCGGTCTCGGACGTCTAAAGAATTCGGCAATGTCCTGAAAACCGGCATTCGGCGGAGGCGAGCCCGGCTTAGCGTCCTGTGCGGGGACGGACGGGATTCATCCGGTCCGCAGGGGGATCAGGGGGGACACGTGGGGCGACTCATGGCCAAGCGCACCTTCGGGGTGCCGGTGGACGTCGACCGTGCGGTGCCGGGCCTGATCGTCAAGTTCGGCGACTATCCGCTGCACCACGGCGGTGTCGGCGCCATCCGCAGCCTGGGGCGGCTCGGCGTCCCGGTGTACGCCATCACCGAGGACCCGTACACGCCCGCGGCGGCCTCGCGCTATCTGACCAGGGCGTTCGTCTGGCCGACCGCGGGCACCGAGGAGCCGGACCACCTGGTCGAGGGCCTGGTGCGGATCGGCCGCCGGATCGGCCGCCCGGCCGTACTGATCCCGACCGACGAGGAGGCGGCGGTCCTGATCGCCGAGCGCCGCGCCGATCTCGCCGGCCACTTCCTCGCCCCGCCCGTCGCACCCGCCCTGCCGCGCCGCCTGGCGAGCAAGCAGGGCCTGCACGAACTGTGCCTGGCACACGGCATGCCCACCCCCGAGACCGTCGTACCGGCGACGTACGACGACATCGCCGCCTTCGCCGAACGCGCCCGCTTCCCGGTGGTGGCGAAGAACCGCGAGGCGTTCGTACGGCGTCGGCGCCCCGCCGTGCACGGCACCACCCGGATCACCACCCGCGAGCGCCTGCTGGCGCTGGCCCGCGACTGGACCGCCCCCGGACGGGGCCGCCCGGGAGCCCTCACCGCGACCGCCGCTGACGGCGACACCGACCCCGGCGGCGGCTCGGGCGACCTCGGCGTGATCCTCCAGGAGTACCTGCCGCGCGAGTTCGCCGAGGACTGGATCGTGCACGGCTGCTTCGCCGCCGACAGCACCCCGCTCGCCCTGTTCACCGGTGTCAAGGTGCGTTCCTGGCCTCCGCACGCCGGAATGACGGCGAACGCGTATGTCGTCCGGAATCCGGAACTCGCCGATCTCGCCGCGCGTTTCATCGAGCAGATCGGCTTCACCGGTGTCATCGATCTCGACCTGCGCTTCGACCGCCGCGACGGACAGTACAAACTCCTCGACTTCAACCCGCGTACGGGCGCCCAGTTCCGGCTCTTCGAGAGCGAGTCGGGGGTGGACGTCGTCCGCGCGCTCCACCTGGACCTGACCGGCCGCCCGGTCCCCGAGGGCGGGCAGCGCCCCGGCCATCGGTACATCGTGGAGAACATCGACCTGCCCGCTCTCCTCGCCTACCGCCGCAGCGGCTACACCACCCCGCACGCCCCCCGCCGCGCGACGACGACGGAACTGGCCTGGCTGGCGGGTGACGACCCCCTGCCGTTCGCCACGATGCTCGCCCGCTCCGTCCGCCCGGCGGTCAAGCACGTCCACCGACTCTGGCGCACCCACCGGCACGGCAACGGCTGAACACGGTGCGGACGTCGGCCGCGACACGTCCCCACGTCCCACTGCGCACCCCGCCCTCCTCCCGTACCCCCCGCACCACCCCCCGGCGGCAGCCCATGGCCGCCTCGGGCTACCCCACCTCTGAGTGAAAAGCGGACCCGTTTTCAGCACTCGGGAACAGGGCTCCGAGAGTGAAAGCCCGCATGGTACAGGGGAGTTGACGGGGACGGGCGGGACGTGAGGGAACCCGTCCGGCGTCCGGTTCCGGCCGGGTCGGGGCCGCGCGATGTCCGTATTCTCTGATCATGGCCGCACCCACTGCATATGCCGCACGCACCGCGCGCACCACGTACGCCCTCGTCGCCACCGACCTCGACGGAACACTTCTGCGCGGCGACGACACCTTCTCCGACCGCTCGCTGGCCGCGCTCGCGCGGATCACCGAGGCCGGTGCCCGGCATCTCGTGGTCACCGGCCGGCCGGCCCCGCGGGTGCGCCCGCTCCTGGAGCAACTGGGCAGCACGGGCCTGGCGGTGTGCGGCCAGGGCGCGCAGCTCTACGACGCCGGCGCGGACCGGCTGCTGTGGTCGGTCACCCTGGACCGGGAACTGGCGGAGACCGCCATCGGCAAGATCGAGGCCGAGGTCGGCGAGGTGTACGCGGCGGTCGACCAGGACGGTGTCGAGGGCCTCACGCTGATCGAGCCGGGCTATCTGATGCCGCATCCGACGCTGCCCGCGGTGCGGGTCCGGCGCCGCGACGAACTGTGGACCGAGCCGATCAGCAAGGTGCTGCTGCGCCATCCGGAGCTGTCCGACGACGAGTTGGCGTCGGTGGCCCGCGCGGTGGTCGGTTCGCTCGCGACGGTCACCATGTCGGGGCCGGGCACGGTCGAGCTCCAGCCGTGCGGGGTGACCAAGGCGACCGGCCTGGCGCTCGCGGCCCGGCGGCTGGGGGCGCGGGCCGAGGACACCATCGCGTTCGGGGACATGCCCAACGACATCCCGATGTTCGACTGGGCCGGGTACGGGGTGGCGATGGCCAACGCCCATCCCGAACTCAAGGCGGTCGCCGACGAGGTCACCACATCGAACGAGGACGACGGCATCGCCGTCGTCCTCGAACGACTTTTTCCCTGACGGGAATTCACCTCGGAGAAACGGTCGAGACGGCCCGGTGGAAGATCTGGTTGATTTCCCTTTGCGAGCCCCAACCCGCAAAGGGAACCGCCGGAAAGGCCGTACGGCCGGTGAGGCCGCTCAGGCGCGGAGCGCTCAGTAGGCGCCGAAGACGTTGTCGATCGACCCGTACCGGTCCGCCGCGTAGTTGCACGCGGCGACGATGTTGGCGATCGGGTCGTACGGGTCGTTCAGCGTGCCCGAGACGTGGTACGCGGCGAAGGTCGGGTCGATCACCTGGAGCAGGCCCTTGGACGGGGTGCCGGCGGCGGCGTTGGAGTCCCAGTTGTTGACGGCGGCCGGGTTGCCGGAGGACTCGCGCATCACATTGCGGTAGATGCCGTTGTAGCTGCCCGGGATGCCGTTCTGGGCCATGATGTCGAGCGACTGCCGGATCCAGCCGTCGAGGCTGTTCGGGTACGCGGAGGTGGCCGCCGAGATGACGGTCGGCGAGGCGGCGGAGGCGCTGGTGGCGCCGATGAGCGGGAGGGCGAGCACGGCGGCGCCGGTGCCGGCGACGGCGAGCTTGCGGGCGAGGCGGCGAACACGCGTGGAGCGGTGTACGGACATGGGGAACTGTTCCTCTCCTACGCCTGCGAGGTGAGCTGTCGGGTTCGGGCGGGGAGGTGCCCGGCCGGCCCTTGCGGGCACGGCTTCACCCCGAGCCGTTCCGGTGCGTCGTACGACGTCCGGCCCGGCGACTTACCTGGGTCCCCCGCTCCTGCCGTGGATCTAGTGGGTTGGTGCGGGCGGTGGCAGGACTAGGCGTCCGCCCGACTGGCCGGGAACGTATGCGAGAGCGGATGTCGGAAACAAGTGGCGGAATCACAAAATGCCGCTTCTGATCTTCGCACCCTTATCTGACCCACATGATCCTTTGCGACCGAAAAGGGTCAACTCGGTGAACGGGAAAGGTGGATCGGGGGATGGCCGGGGAAACGCCGCGCGTGGGCGGGAGTGAGTCAAGTCACGTCCGAGCGCAAGAGTGGTAAATCGGGCATTGAGCCCAAGTGCCTACTAACCAGCGGTCCGTGGAATCCGTCGCTCCCAGGTGCGGTGGAAGACCACCTCGTCGCCTTGGGTGCAAATCACCTCATTAGAGGTCAAAAACTCCGTATCCGTGCAGCCGATCTCCGACCGCGCCCGGACCGTCGTGTCCCAGGCCGACTCCGGCCGGTGCAGCCGGATCGTCCGGTCCGAGCGGGTGCGCGCGGACAACGCGTCGCCGTCGCGGATCGTGTACGACTCCAGCGCCTCCTCGGTGGCCTCCAGCCCGTCGGGATGCACCTGGGTGCCGCCGGGCCGGGGATCGACCTCCAGCCGCCACTCGCCCCGGGCGACGTCCCGCACCACCAGCCGCGCGGGCCGCGGCTCGTCCAGGGTGAGGGGGGAGACGACACCGAGCGGCTCGGCCTGCTCGGGCTCGGCCCAGGGCCGCCGACCCAGCCGGTCGGCTTGGTCCGCCTGGCTCTCCCAGGCCGCCTGGCTCTCTCGGGCCTCCTGGCCCGCTCGGCCTTCCCGGGCAGCCCGGCCTTCCCGGGCCTCCTGGCCTTCCCGGGCCTCCTGCTCCGCCTGACTCTCCTGGACCCTCCGGACCCCCCAGTCCCCCCAGTCCAAGCCGTCCTCACGGTCCCCCTGGCCCGAGCGGTCCTCCCTCTCCCCCCGGTCCGCCCCATCCCCCCGGTCCGCCCAGTCCGCCTGGTCCCCCCGCTCCCCCCGGGCCGCCCCGGCGTCGGGCTCTTCCCGCCGTACCGGCAGCTCCAGCGCGCTGCCCGCCGGGTCCAGGGTGAAACCTGCCTCGGAGCCGGGCTGCGGCCAGACCCAGGGCCAGTACGCGGAGGAGACCGCGAGCCGTACCCGGTGCCCCGGCGCGAAGACGTGGCCCGTGCCGCCCAGCTCGAAGGTCACCTCCTCGGTCGCGCCCGGCGGCCACGGCACCGACCGGTCCGGGCCCCTCCGCGCGGACAGGTTCAGCACGCCCCGGGTCACCAGGGCCGAGGCGCCGTCCGGGGCGACGTCGCACAGCCGGGCGATCACCTGCCCGCGCGGCACCTCGCAGCGCAGCCGCAGCCTGACCCGCGGGCGCCCCAGCACCGAGGTCCGCTCACCGACCGGGAACTCGAAGCAGACCGACCGCCCGTCCTCCGCGCGCTGGTCCGGCGGCAGATCGGCGTCGCCCCCGCGCGGCAGGAAGGCGCCCGCGTCGACCCCGGTGTGCATCGGGGACCGTACCGGCACGGGGGCGCCCTGGAGGGCGTACGTGACGTGGGTGACGTACGGGGAGGGCCAGGCGGGCTCGGCGGTCCAGCGGCCGGGCAGGGTGGCGTACGCGGGCGCCGGCGGATGGCTCTCGGTGAGGTACGCGCGCAGGAGGGGATCGGCGAGCACGCGCGTGTCCCGGCCCTTGAGCCAGTGGTCCCACCAGCGCAGGGTCTCCTGGAGGAAGCCGATCGCCGGACCGGGCGGGCGGCCCCGGTCGGGGTACTCGTGCGGCCAGGGGCCGAGCAGCCCGCGCACCCGGTCGGCCGGGAGGTGCTCGACCAGCCGGAGCACGGTGTCGTGGTACGGGTCCTACCAGCCGCCGACCGCGAGCACGGCCGCCTCGATCGCGCCGTACCTCTCCCGGACGTCACCGGCCCGCCAGTGACCGTCGCGGACCTGATGTTCCAGCCACGCGTGCAGGACCGGTTCGAGCGCCTCCAGACGGCACAGCCACAGCTCCCGCCAGGCGTCCCCGGTGTGACGCGGGTCCGGCGGGCGGGCGGCGAGGGCGAGGGTTCTGGCCGCCCAGGCGGGCATGTCCGCCGCCAGGACGGAACCTCCCGTGTACTGCCCGTCGTTGTCGTATCGATCGTCCGTGGCACACACACTGACGACCGCCTTGAGCGGTCCGGGCGCGAGGGCCGCGGTCCGCAGCGAGAGGGAGCCGCCCCAGGAGATGCCGAACATCCCGACCTTGCCGTCGCACCAGGGCCGCGTGGCGAGCCAGTCCACGACCTCGGCGGCGTCCGCCGCGTCCACCGAGACCATCGTGTCCGCCGTTTCCCCCGTGCCCGTCCCGGGGCCCCCGCCCGAGGGGACGCCCCCGCTGTTGCCGTGCCCGCGCGCGTCGACCCGGACGGAGGCGTAGCCGTGGCCCGCGTACCAGGGATGGCGCTGCGCGTCGCGCGCGGCGGTCCCGTCGGTCAGCCGGAAGGGCAGGTGTTCCAGGAGCGCAGGTACGGGTTCGCCGGTCAGCGGGCGCCACACGCGCGCGTACAGCAGGGTCCCGTCACGCAGCGGGACCCGGAGGTCCTCATGGCTCGTCTCATAGGGGAAGGACGTACGGATGTGCATCAGGGTGACCCCAGGTGGGCGGCGGCGCGGCGGGCGGCCGGGATCCGTGGGCGGCTGAAAGTGGTGCGGTCGGCCCTGGGCACCGAGGCCAGATCCGCGACATTTATCCCTACTTCTATGCAAGTCGCTAAATATCAGCTCTTATCAGGTGATCAAAAACATACCTGGCGTGATCCGATAGCGCCCGCGCTGTGCGGTGGGCGGCATCCGTGATCGAAACATGACCGGATACGCTGACGTGAGTGAGGGCAGCGACGTATCGACATACCGGGTAATCGCCAGTAGACACCAGCAGACAGGAGATCCCTCGTGACCGTCGTCGGGCCGTTCGGGCTGAGCGTGCGGGACCAGGTTCTGGAAGCAGATGTCCAGGCCGGATTGGCGGCTGTCGAGGAAGGGCTGCTAGAGGCCACCAAGAGCGAGGTGCCGTTCATCACCGAGGCCGCCCAGCATCTGGTGCGGGCCGGCGGCAAAAGATTCCGGCCACTTCTGGTGATGCTCGCCGCCCAGTTCGGCGATCGCTACGCGCCCGGGGTCGTCCCCTCCGCCGTCGTCGTCGAGCTGACCCATCTGGCGACCCTCTATCACGACGATGTCATGGACGAGGCGGCCGTCCGGCGCGGGGTGCCCAGCGCCAACACCCGCTGGGGCAACTCGGTCGCCGTCCTCACGGGTGACTTCCTGTTCGCCCGCGCCTCGCACATACTGGCCGACCTCGGGCCAGAGGCCGTACGGGTACAGGCGGAGGCGTTCGAACGGCTGGTCACCGGCCAGATCCTGGAGACCGCCGGACCGGCCGACGGCCGCGACCCGGTCGACCACTACCTCGATGTGCTCGGCGGCAAGACCGGATCGCTGGTCGCGGTCTCCTGCCGGTTCGGCGCGATGATGTCGGGCGCCGACGAGTCCGTGATCGACGTCCTCACCCAGTACGGCGAGCGGCTCGGTGTCGCCTTCCAGCTCGCCGACGACGTCCTGGACATCGCCTCCGACAGCCAGGATTCGGGCAAGACGCCGGGCACCGATCTGCGCGAGGGCATCGCCACCCTGCCGGTACTGCGGCTGCGTGAGCGCGCCGCACGGCTCGGGCTGGCCGAGGACCTCGCCCTGTGCGCGCTGCTGGACTCCGATCTCACCGACGACAGCCGCCACGCCGAGGCCCTGACCGGACTGCGCGGGCATCCGGCGCTGGAGCAGGCCCGGCGGGACACCGTGCGCTACGCCGAGGAGGCGCGGTCCGCGCTCGCCCCGCTGCGGGAGTGCGACGCCCGGCGGGCGCTGGAGGAACTGTGCGACGCGGTGGTGCACCGGGCGGGCTAGGTGCCGTCCGTTCGTAGGGGGCTCGGCCTCGAACTCCCCCATGGTCGGCCTCGAACTCCCCCACGGGGGGTGCCCCTACCCCTACGGGTGGGGGTAGCCGTAGGGGGTCCCTGTCATACCGAGGCAGTACGCGCAGTTGGCTCTGGGGGCTGACGATTTTGTGCCGTTGATTTGGTCTGATGGTGAGCACGGAAGGACACCACTCCTCACCGATTCGGGTGAGAATGGCGGCTCGGGGTGGGACCCGTGCACCGACGCGACATGACGGAAGCCGCCGCCGACACGGAGGTAAGGCACACATGGCACCGTACGAATCCGACGACAGCACGACCGCCGCGGGCATCGACACCCCGCGTGCGAGCCGGCGCAAGAAGGCCGCGCGGTATGTCGTCCCGGTCGCGGTGACGGGGGTGGCGGCGGTAACCATCGGACTGGTTCCCGCGATCGCCGACTCCGGCAGCCCCGACCTCCCGGAGATCAGCGCGCAGCAGCTCATCCAGCGGATCGCCGAGTCGGACACCGAGCGACTGTCCGGCACGGTGAAGATCACCACGGACCTCGGCCTGCCGAACCTGGGCGGTCTGGAGAGCGGGTTGCTGTCCGGCGCCGCCACCCCGGGCGACGACGGCAGCGGTTCCGCGGCCGACCCGCAGACCAGGCTCACCGAGCTGGCCACCGGCACGCACACCCTGCGGGTCGCGGTGGACGGCCCCGACAAGCAGAAGCTGTCCCTGCTGGAGGACGCGGCGGAGTACAGCCTCATCCACAACGGCAAGGACGTCTGGGGCTACGACAGCCAGTCCAACGAGGTGTACCACTCGACGTCCGCCGAGGGCGCCGAGGCGGAGCAGGATGTCCCGGCCACCCCGAAGGACTTGGCCGAGCGCGCCCTGGCGGCGGTCGACGAGACCACGTCGGTCACCGTCGACGGCACCGCGCAGGTCGCCGGCCGCGATGCCTACAAGCTGGTCGTCAAGCCGAAGCAGTCCGGCTCGACGGTCGGTCAGATCAGCATCGCGGTGGACTCCGAGACGTACACCCCGCTGAAGTTCACGCTCACCCCGGCCGGCGGCGGCGCCGCCGTGGTCGACGCCGGGTTCACACAGGTCAGCTTTGACCCGCCGGCCGCCTCCACCTTCGACTTCACCCCGCCCGAGGGCGCGAAGGTCACCGAGGAATCCGACCTCCCGGCGGCCGAGCCCCAGCAGCCCAAGTCCGAGGAGGATCTCGCCAAGGGCCTCGACGGGCTGAATGTGCTGGGCGAGGGGTGGAACGCGATCGCGGTGCTCGACACCGGCGGCCAGGGCATCCCGTCCGGCACCGAGACCGGCGGCGCCTTCGGCGGCTTCCTGGACTCCCTCGGCAGCCAGGTCAGCGGCACGTTCGGCAAGGGCACGGTCTTCGAGACCCGCCTGATCAACGCCCTGATCACCGACGACGGCAAGGTCTACGTGGGCGCGGTCACGCAGGACGCGCTGGTGAAGGCGGCCGATTCGGGGCAGTGACGAGCAGCGAGAACCGCGAGGGCGCGGCGAGGAACAGCGAGGCACGGCGCGGCGAGGGGCGGTGGCGGCGGTCGTGAGGGCCGGCGCGTACGACGATCGGGGGAGCACATATGGAGGAGGCGTCCGCCACGGAACCGCGGCCGGAGCGTGTGGATGAGGGCATCATCCACACCCGCGCGCTCACCAAGCGCTACCGCGGCGGGCAGCTCGCCGTGGACGCCCTCGACCTGACCGTCCCGGCGGGCAGCGTCTTCGGCTTCCTCGGCCCCAACGGCTCGGGCAAGACCACCACCATCCGCATGTTGATGGGCCTGATCGAGCCCACCTCCGGCACGGCCCGGGTCCTGGGGCAGCCCATGCCCCGGGCCACCCGCACCGTGCTCCCGCACGTCGGCGCCCTCATCGAGGGCCCCGCCCTGTACGGCTTCCTCTCCGGCCGCGACAACCTGCTCCGCTACGACGCCGCCGACCCGACCGCCGACCCCCGCACCCGGCGCACCCGCGTCGCCGCGGCGCTGGAGCGGGTCGGGCTCGGGGCGGCGGCCGGCAAGAAGGCCAAGGCGTACTCCCTCGGCATGAAGCAGCGTCTCGGTCTCGCCGCCGCGCTGCTCCAGCCGCGCGAGCTGCTGGTGCTCGACGAGCCGACCAACGGGCTCGACCCGCAGGGCATGCGCGAGATCCGCGCCCTGATCCGCGAACTCGCCTCCGACGGCACCACGGTCTTCCTCTCCTCCCATCTCCTCGACGAGATCGAGCAGGTCTGCACCCACGCCGCGGTGATGGCCCAGGGCCGGCTGATCACCCAGGGGCCGGTGACCGAGCTGGCCGCCGGGACACGCGGCCGGCTGGTCGTCGTCACCCCGGACGCCGGGGACGCGGCACGGGTGCTCAAGGAACAGGGGGTAGGGGATGTCGTACTTGAGGACGACAGGGTCTTCGGGGAGCCCCCGGAGGGGGAACTCGCCGATCTCAACGCCGCGTTGGTCGCGGCGGGGGTCCGGGTACGGGGCTTCACCGTGGAGCGGGCCTCGCTGGAGGACGCGTTCGTGGCGCTGACCGGGGAGGGCTTCGATGTCGCGGGGTGAGACCAACGGGGACGACGGGACGCCTGCGGCGGGGCGGGCGCCTCAGCCGGGGGCTGCGTCCCAGGCGAGGGATGTGCCCGAGACTGCGGGCACGCGGGAGACGGTAGGTGGGCCTCGGCCAGTGGGCTCGCCGGAGACGGTGGGTGCGCCTCAGCCAGTGGGCACGCCCGAGATGGTAGGTGCGCCTCGGCCGGGGGGCACGCTCGGGACTGTGGGCTCGCCCGAGACGCCGGGCTCGCCCGGGCCGGTGGGCTCGCCCGAGACGCCGGGCTCGCCCGGGCCGGTGGGTGCGCCCGAGAGGCCGGGTACGCCCGAGACGGCGGGCTCGCCCGAGACGGCAGGCTCGCCCGAGATCGTGGGTGCGCCTCGGGCTGGGTGGGTGTCTCGGGGGTCCCGGATGGCGCGGGCGGCTCAAGGAGGGCGGGCGCCTCGGGTGGCCCGCGCGCCGAGTCCGCTGTGGACGCTCGGGCTGCTGCGCAGCGAACTCGCCCTGACCTTCGGTCGCTGGCGCACCCTCGCCCTGCTGGGGGTGCTCGCGGCCGTGCCGATCCTGGTCGGGATCGCGGTGCGGATCGAGACCGGCGACGGTTCCTCGCTGGACGGTGGGGGAGGGGGCGGCGGAGGCCCGGCCTTCATCTCCCAGATCACCAACAACGGGCTCTTCCTGGTCTTCACCGCCCTCGCCGCCACCCTGCCGTTCTTTCTGCCGATGGCCGTGGGAGTGGTGGCGGGCGACGCGATCGCGGGGGAGGCGAACGCCGGGACGTTGCGGTATCTGCTGGTCGCCCCCGCCGGCCGCACCCGGCTGCTGCTCACCAAGTACGCCACCGTGATCGTGTTCTGCGTCGCCGCGACGCTCACGGTGGCGGTGTCGGCACTGATCGTGGGGGCCCTGCTCTTCCCGTTGGGCGAGCTGACCACGATCTCCGGTACGCGCATCAGTTTCGCCGAGGGGCTCGGGCGGGCACTGCTGATCGCCCTTGTCGTCGCCGCGTCGCTGATCGGGGTGGCGGCGCTCGGGCTGTTCGTGTCCACGCTCACCGGGAGCGGGATCGCGGCGATGGCGACGACGGTCGGGCTGCTGATCACCGTGCAGATCCTTGACCAGATACCCCAGTTGAGCGCGCTCCAGCCGTACTTCTTCTCGCACTACTGGCTGTCGTTCGCCGACCTCATGCGCGAGCCGGTGTACTGGGACGAGCTGGTCAGGAATCTCGGGTTGCAGGCGCTGTACGCGGCCGTGTTCGGGTCGGCGGCCTGGGCGAGATTCGCGGCCAAGGACGTGACCGCGTAGCGCCGACGGGGATCCGTCGGCCGTACGGGTCCTCGGACAGGTCCTTGGACAGGCCCTCGGTAGGGTCCTACACCTCCTCGTAGACCTCGTAGGGGAAGCGGGCCGCCGGGGCCTCCTGGGCGAAGAAGGTCCTCGCCCTCGCCAGGGCCGTCGTGTCCTTGAGGACGTCGCCCGGCTTGCTGCCGTTGCCCAGGAGCACCCCGCCGAAGTTCATGTGCAGGAACGCGGCCGAGAGGTGGAGCGTGCCGATGAGCGGGTCCGCGACCTCGAACTCCTCGTGGGCGAGGGCGGTCACGCCCCACAGCGTGCGCCCGGACAGAGTGTCCTGGAAGTCCACCCCCGGGGTGCGCGTCCAGCCCGACCAGTGGTCGAGGTAGCGCTTGATGGGCGTGGACAGGGTGTACCAGTACAGCGGCGAGGCGATCACGATGTCCGTCGCCGCGAGCGTGGCGTCCAGCAGATCGGCGAGAGGCCCCTCGGTGGGGCGGACATGGTCGCTGTCGTGGCGCAGATCCTCGAACTCGGGCACATCGAGCCCGGAGAGGTCGATCCACTGCTGCTCGACATCGGAGGGCAGGTGCGAGGCGGCCTCGCAGGTCAGTAGTTCGGTGTTGCCATTGGGGCGGCTGCTGCCCAGCACGAACAGAAAACGGCGGGTCATGGGGTTCCCCCAGTTTGAACGGGTGTCCATGGCTGTTCTGCGGCGCGTTCACCACCCGCGTACCCCGCGTGCGGTGATTAAGCGCACGCGCATTATGTGCACACGCATCCATTGTCTGTCCACTGCCGGGCAACCGCCAGGAGCAGCTCCTCCCGGCCGTGCGGCGCCACGATCTGGAGCCCGGCCGGACACCCGTCGCTCCCGAACCCGGCCGGGAGGCTGATCGCCGGGTGCCCACTGAGGTTGAACGCCCAGGTCAGCTCGGTGGAGTAGCGGTCGCCGGGGCCTTCGTGGCCATGTGGGGCGGTGGGGACGGCGGGGGTGAGCAGGAGGTCCGTACGGGTGAACAGGGTTGCGAGACGCCGGTCGTTCGCGGCGCGGAGGCGCCGGGCGGGGGCGAGGTCGGCGCCCGGTGTGCGCAGGGCCAGCCAGGCCGGGGCGGGATCGGCGAGGCGCAGGGCGGCGGGTGGGGTTGGGGTGGCCAGCTGTATGACTCCGTCGTCCGCGAGGCGATGGGCGGCGGCGTGGGCGAGGGCCAGAGGTTCGGGGTCGGGGGTGCCGAAGCCGAGGTCGGGGGACCAGGTGGCCAGGGGTGGGGAGGGGGTGGTGGGGGTGGACACGGTGGTGGGGGTGGTGGCTGGGGTGTGGGGGATGGGGGAGGCAGATGGGGTACGGGAGATGGAAGAGGTGGATGGGTTTCTGGGAACCAGGGTGCTCGATGGGGCCCCGGAGACCGCGTTCCAGTACGCCGCCGCGTCCGCCGGGCAGCGGGTGAGGACGCCCAGGGCGGTCAGGCCGGTGGGGTCGATGACCGGCAGACGGCCGTTCGTCGTCTTCAGGCCGAGGACTCCGCACCAGGCCGCCGGTATCCGTATCGACCCGGCCCCGTCGCCGCCAGTCGCCAGTGGCACCAGGCCCGCCGCCACCGCCGCCGCGGCACCCGCCGAGGAGCCGCCCGGCGTACGGTCCGCCCGCCAGGGGTTGACGGTACGGCCGTACTGCCCGAGTCCCCAGGTCTGCCAGACGGTGCCCGGACCGGGCACGGACGTGGCGCCCACGGGCACGCACCCGGCATCGACCAACGCCCGCGCGTCCGCCGCGCGCAGTCCGCCGCGCCGCCCCTTGACCCCGATCGGCACCCCGGCCAATGGCATCGCCTCGCCCGCGGCGACCCGCATGTCCACCGCCTCGGCCCGCCGCAGCGCCGCCTCCGGCCACACCTCGGCGAACGCGCTCAGCGTGGGTTCGGCCCGGGCGATCCGGTCGAGCGCGGCCGTCACGACGTCGACGGCACGCGTCGCGCCGGAGCGGACGGCGGCGGCGATCTCGTGGGCGCAAGGGGTGGGTTTCATGAGCGCCTGCCTGTTTCGTTCGTACTGTCAGCCGTATCGGTCGTATCAGCCATGCCGGTTGGCCCAGTTGACCCTGTTCACCCAGTCAACCCGATCGGCCTGGCCGGCCCCGTCGGGATGGCGGAGTCGGTCGCGCCGCTCCCCAGCAATGATCATCGGGCCGGTGTGCGGGCCCGCGTCGCCCTGGGTGCTGCCACTTGGGACGATGCTGTGACGCTGTGGTGATGCGTGCCGCGAGGCGGGGCGGGGACACTCGACCTAGGTGTACGCGGAAGGCTCGCGGACACATCCGAGTGAGGGAAAAGATGTCTCGACTGAGCCGCGAGAAGAAGCGGGAACAACAGCGCGCCACCCCTACGGCCGCCCTCGCCACGACCCCGATCGAGGTACGGATCACCGGTGCCGGGAACGACGGCGCGTCCGTCGCCGGAGTGCCCGTCGCCGCACGGCCCGGCCAGGATCTCCAGCGGACCGTGCTCGACCATCTCCATCGCGCCGCGCTGGCCGCCGGACAGCCCGTCCTGGCAACGGTCCATGACGAGCGCATCGGGTACGTCATCCCGCTCCGGGTCGATCCGGACGGCTCCAGCCATCTCGCGGGCGAGCCGGCCGCCCTGCCCCCGGCGGCGCCCGCCGAACCCCCGGCGTCCCCCTTCCCTCCGCCCACCCCCCTCGGCGAGAACACCCCGACGTTCCCCCTGCGCGCCCCGGCCCCGGCGCCCGCGCCCGCCCCCGGTACGGCCGTACCGCCGACGGGCGAGTTCGGCCCCCCGCCGCTCATGGACCCGGCAAGGGCGCACCCCACCGACCCCACCACCCCCGCCGAAACCCCGGCCCCCGCCCGATCCGCAGCGCCCACCCCCACCTCCACCCCCACCTCCACCCCCGTTCCCACTCCCGTCCCCACCCGCGATCCCGACAACGCCCTCGCCCTCGCGCTGGATCCCGACCCGAAGCGCACGCCGACGCCGCCGCGAGGCTTCGACGCGGTGGCCGAGGCCGTACTGGACGACCGGACGCCCGCCGCGACCCCGCTCGCGGAGCCGATGGCCCGGATCGGCGAGGCGGTGAAGGAGGGCCGTACGGACACGGCGGCCGGCCTCGCCGAGCGGGCGCTGACCGAGGCGTCCGCGACGCTCGGCGCCGAACACCCCGAGGTCCGCAGGCTGGCCGAACTCACCGCCTACGTCGCCTACTTGTCCGGCGAGCCCGAGCGGGCGTTCCGGCTCTCCCTCGATGTCGCCCGCGGCCATGCCGGTGCGGGCGACGCGGAGGCGGCCTACGGCAACGTACAGAGCGCGGCCACGGCGTGGCGGGCGGTGCGGGATCCCGGGCGAGGGCTGGAACTGGGCCGGGAACTGATCACCGTATGGACGGAACTGGCGGCCGAACCCGGAGGTCCGGCCGCCGAGGACCGTGAGGAGCTGGAGGTCGCGCTGACCCGGATGGACCGGCTCACGGCCCGCGCCCGGAAGGAGTGACCCGCCTTGGCGGAGGGTCACCCCGCAGGAGCCGCCCGCGCGGGCGGGCCCGACGGCAGGGCGCCGCTCAGTCCGACAGCTCCCAGATCGCGTACGCGACCGCGTCGGAGTTCCGGTCCAGCGCGGTGTCGTTGACGGCGGCGGTCGTGTCGCACGACGAGTGGTAGCAGCTGTCGAAGGCGCGGCCCGCCGTGCCGCCCCACTTGGCGGCCTGCGCGGTGGTCTTGAGCCGGCTCGCGCCGGTGAACAGACCGCCGACCGGTATGCCCACGTTCTTGAACGAGGCGTGGTCGGAGCGGCCGTCGCCCTCGGTCTCGATCTCGGTGGGGACGCCGAGACCGGTGAAGTAGTTCTTGAAGGTCTGCTCGATCACCGGGTCGTCGTCGTAGACGAAGTAGCCGGGGTTGGAGGAGCCGATCATGTCGAAGTTGAGATAGCCGTCGATGCGGGCGCGATTGGCGGCCGTCAGGCTGTTGACGTAGTAACGCGAGCCGACCAGCCCGAGTTCCTCCGCGCCCCACCAGGCGAACCGCAGATGCTTCGTGGGCGTGAGGCCCGCGCGGGAGACGGCCAGGGCGGTTTCGAGGACGGCGGCCGAGCCGGTGGCGTTGTCGTTGATGCCGGGGCCGGAGGTCACGCTGTCCAGGTGGGCGCCGGCCACCACGACCTGCTCGGGATCGCCGCCGGGCCAGTCGGCGATCAGGTTGTAGCCGATCTGGCCGGAGGACGTGAACTGCTGGATGGTCGTGGTGAAGCCGGCCGCGTCCAGCTTCGCCTTCACATAGTCCAGCGAGGCCCGGTAGCCGGTCCGGCCGTGCGCTCTGTTGCCGCCGTTGGCGGTGGCTATGGACTGGAACTGGTTCAGATGCGCCTTGACGTTCGCAAGGGGGATGTCGGGTGCGGCGAGCACCGACGGGCCGGAGGCGGGAGCGGCACCGGCGAGGGATCCGCCGGTCAGCACGGTCGCGACCGCGACGACGGCAGCCGTGGCCGCCCGCCCGGAAACGGAGAGCTTCATGTGGGGGCTCCGAATTCCGTGGGGAACCCCGTGGGGTGACCACAGGGATTCCACAGTGAATGGGGTGCCTGGATGGTGAAGCTGGGGCTGACTCTCCGTCAAGAGGCCTAATCGGCCACCAGTTTGAGGAGTATGGGGGGTCGGGCCGCGCTCGGGGTCAGTGCACGCACATCTCGTTCCCCTCCGGATCCGCCATCACCACCCACTCCCCGTGCCCCTCCTTCACCTCCCGCACCACACTCGCCCCCAGCTCCGTCAGTCGCTCGACCTCGGCGGCCATCAGCCCGGGGCCGGGGTGCAGATCGAGATGGAGCCGGTTCTTGCCCGCCTTCGCCTCCGGCACGCGCTGGAAGAGGATGCGCCTGCCGAGCCCGGTCCCCGACTCCTCGTCGTACGGATCGTCCGGATGCCGTACGCCGACCAGGTCCCGGAAGGCCAGCCGCGCGCGGTACTCGATCGTGGCCTCGCGCGGCAGCGCGCCCAGTTCCAGCAGTCGCTCGATCAGCGCGTTGTTGTCCTCGACCGTGTAGTGCAGGGCGGCGCCCCAGAAGTCGGCCTGCGCCTGTGGGTCGGCGCAGTCGACGACGATTTTCCAGTGGATCGGCCGAGCGGTCTCTGTGTCTGCCATGTAACCATCTATAGTGGTTACGTGAGCGAGCGGGCAAGGGAAACGCCGGATCGGTCGAATCAGTTGAATCGGTCGAATCAGTTGAATCGATCCGAGGGATCCGAGGGATCGGATGGGTCCGAGGGATCGGATGAGTCGCAGGGGTCACATGGATCCGGCCGGTCTCCGGGTGTCACCCTGCGCACACACGAGGGCAATCCCTACCGATTCGACCCGGGCGCCCTGTGTCTGGAGCTGCTGACGACCGGCGGCCCGGGTGTCTTCGCCCGTTTCGAGGTGCTGCACGAGCCCGCCGATCTCGTGGCCTGGGCGGTCCGCAGCCGGCTCCCGGAAGGGCTTGAACTCGCCGTCACCGAGGGCGAGTTGGCGTCCGTGCGAGACGTCCGTGACACCCTCTATCTGCTCACCGCCGACCGCGCGCACGGCCGTCCGTTCGACCCCGGGCACCTCGCCGCCCTCAACGCGGCGGCGGCCGAGCCGCCACTCGTCCCCCGGCTCACCGCCGACGGTGACCGGGCCTGGCCGCCGGGTGCCGCGACCGGTACGCGGTTGCTGTCCACCGTGGCCCGGGATGCGATCGACCTGTTCAGCGGGCCGTACGCCGACCGCATCCGCGAATGCGGCTCCCACAACTGCGCGCTGCTGTTCGTGGACACCTCACGCCCGGGGCGGCGCCGCTGGTGCTCGATGGAACACTGCGGGAATCTGGCGAAGGTACGGGCGCACCGGGCGCGGGCCCGGGAAACCACCTTCACCGAGGGCTAGCGACCCCTGCCGACGGCTTCGCCGCCCCCTCCGCCCCAACCGCCCCGTCTGCCTCTGCCGTCCCCGCTGCTGCCGCCGCCTCCCGCGCGTCATACGCCGCCCGCGCCCCCGCGATCTCCAGCTGATGTTCCTCGGTCCAGGTCACCAGGGACTGGATCGTGGCGTGCAGGGTCTTGCCGAGCGAGGTCAGTTCGTAGTCGACGCGCGGCGGTACCACCGGGTGCACGGTCCGCTCGACCAGGCCGTCCCGCTCCAGCTGGCGCAGGGTGACGGTCAGCATCCGCTGGCTGACCCCGTCGATCTCCCGGCGCAGCTCGGTGAAGCGCAGCCGGCGGGTGTCCAGCAGGGCGATCACCAGCAGCGACCACTTGTCCGCGATCCGGTCCAGGATCTGGCGCACCTCGCAGTCCTCACGGGTGTCCCACTGGAACGGATCGGCGTCGCCGTACTCCATGGTGCCCTCGCAGTAACTCGGTGACTTCGAAGTGCCTTCTTCCCTATCTCCCGATGGTGCCGCACGCTGGCCATGGTTACAAGAGGGAACCGACCCTCACCCCCGTAACCGACTCGCGTTCGTCCCGTGCGCGCCACTGTCTCAAGGAGTCTCCATGGGCACCCGTGCCTGGGCCCTGCTGCTCGTCCTGAGCGGAACGGTCTTTCTGGAGGGCATCGACGTCGCGATGCTGGCCATCGCGATCCCCGCGATCCGGGCCGATCTGGGTCTCTCCACCGGCGCGGCTGCCTGGGTGATGAGCGCCTACGTGCTCGGTTACGCCGGTTTCACGCTGCTCGGCGGGCGGGCCGCGGACCTGCTCGGGCGGCGCCGGATGTTTCTGGCGGGGCTCGTGGTGTTCCTGGTCTTCTCCGGGCTCGGCGGGGTGGGCACCGAGGGCTGGATGCTGATCGTGTCCCGGTTCGTGACCGGTGTGGCCGCCGCGTTCATGACGCCCGCCGCCCTCTCCCTGATCACCACCTCCTACGAGGAGGGACCCCAGCGCAACAAGGCGCTGCTGATCTTCGCGGGCGTCGCGGCCGGCGGCTTCTCGCTGGGCCTGGTGATCGGCGGACTGCTCACCCAGCTCGGCTGGCGGTGGGTGTTCTTCGCGCCCGTGCTGCTGGCGGCGGTGATCCTGGTGGCGGCGGTACGGCTGGTGCCGCAGGCCGGTGACGAGGCCGCCGCGGCCCGTCGCCGGGGTGGCTTCGACGTCCTCGGCGCGGTGACCGCCGCCGGCGCCATGCTGCTGGCCGCCTACACCGTCGTACGGCTGGAACACGGACTGCACGGCTGGCCGCTGACCCTGGCGGCCGGGCTGGCGGCGCTGGCGCTGGGGGCGGTGTTCGTCGCCGTGGAGCGGCGGGCCCCGGCGCCGCTGGTCCGGCTCGGGATCCTGCGCAACGCGGCGACCGTGCGGGCGGACCTCGGGGCGCTGCTGTTCCTCGGTGCCTTCTTCGGCTTCCAGTTCGTGGTGACCCTGTATATGCAGGAGCTGCGCGGCTGGTCCTCGATGCAGACCGCGCTCGCGATGATCGCCCTGGGCTTCGACGCGGTGCTCGCGCCCACCCTCACCCCGAAACTGGTCGCCCGCTTCGGCAACGCCAAGGTCATCCTCGGCGGCTTCGTGCTGGCGACCACGGCGTACACGGCGTTCCTGCCGCTCGGCATGGACTGGACGTACGCCGCCATGTTCCCGGCCCTGATCCTCGCCGGAGTCGCGTTCGCGCTGGGGTACGGGCCGCTGACCATCGCGGCGACGGACGGGGTCGCCGAGCATGAGCAGGGGCTCGCGGGCGGGCTGCTGACGACGGCGACCCAGTTCGGCTCCGCGGTCGGCATCTCCGCGGTCACCGCGGTCTACGGCTTGGCGTCGGCCGGGGCGGGCTCGGGACCGGAGGAGACGCTGTCGGCGTTCCGCGTGGCGCTGGTGGTGCCGGTGGTGATGGCGGCGCTCGGCACGCTGGTCTCGGCGCTGAGCGTACGGGCATTGCGGCGCGCGGCGCGCAGCGCGTCCCACGTCAGCATGGTCAGCGCCAGCCAGACCAGCGCGAACCCGGCCCAGCGCTCGGGCGGCATGGCCTCGCGGAAGTAGAGCACGCCGAGCAGGAACTGGAAGACCGGGGCCAGGTACTGGAGCAGGCCCAGCGTCGACAGGGGCACGCGGATCGCCGCCGCGCCGAAGCAGACCAGCGGCAGCGCGGTGACCACGCCGGTCGCGGCGAGCAGCGCCGCGTGTCCCGCGCCCTCGGCGGCGAAGGTCGACTCGCCCCGGCTGCCCAGCCAGATCAGGAAGGCCAGCGCGGGCAGGAACTGCACGGCGGTCTCGGCGGCCAGCGACTCCAGGCCGCCGAGGCCGACCTTCTTCTTCACCAGGCCGTAGATCGCGAAGGAGAACGCCAGGGTGAGCGAGATCCACGGCGGTCGGCCGTAGCCGATGGCCAGGACCAGGATCGCCGCGAAGCTCACGCCGACCGCCGCCCACTGCACCGGGCGCAGCCGCTCCTTGAGCAGCAGCACGCCCATCGCGATGGTGACCAGCGGGTTGATGAAGTAGCCGAGGGACGCCTCCACCACCTGATCGTTGTTGACGGACCAGATGTACACGCCCCAGTTGATGCTGATCGTGGCCGCGGCGACCGTGATCAACGCCAGCTGACGCGGTCGGCGCAGCAGCTCACCGGCCCAGGCCCAGCGCCGTACGAACAGCAGGACCACGCCGACGGCGACCAGCGACCACACCATCCGGTGGGCCAGGATCTCCACCGCGCCGGAGGGTTCGAGCAGCGGCCAGAAGAGGGGGACCAGGCCCCACATCCCGTAGGCGGCGAATCCGTTCAGCAGGCCCGTGCGGCGCTCACTCTTCGCCTTGCCGGACCCATCGCTCCGGGACGCATCACTCTGGGACGCATCACTCTGGGACGTATCACTCCCGGTCAGATCCCTCCCGGTCACGTCGCCGCCGGATATGCCGCTCCCGGATATGTCGCTCCCGGCCACGGGCCGCCTCCTTCACGCCTCGGCCGCGCCGGCCGCGCTCGGCCTCATCGGCCTCGCCTGAAAGAAGGTAGCGCCGGGGGAGGGGTGCTGTCATGGCCGTATCGCCAAAAGGGGCATTCACCAAAAACCCCGCCAATGGGGTGCCGGGGGGCGGGCGGCCGCCGGCCGCGGCGGGGGGGGCGGGGCGAGCG